>JAUYAR010000071.1 GCA_030693415.1 Candidatus Cloacimonadaceae bacterium
ACTCTGTCAAAATCCATCCGGTCGATCTGCCCTGTTTTCCAATTCTCTCTAAACATCAGTAACTCCATATATGCTTATCTAATATGATGCCAATGTATTACTGATGCTGATTCTGTCAAGTAATTTCTCATCATTTATTTAGATACTATTCGTGTCAAGCATGGACTTTTTTCTATTGAGTCTTATTACTATATACATCCGATAAAATTTCAATTTCTATATGAGCTAATGGTGCTGGAATTGTTCCCAGAGAAATACCCCATAAAAAAAACGGAACAAGAAATTTGCCTTCAATAGTCTTATTCACCTTCATGTTGACAAAAAACCCATTATTTGTATCGATTTGGGGCTTCTTTATATTATATCCTGTACTAAGCGGCTCGCCTACCTTTTTGACATTATTAAATATGCCTGAATCCATCAATTTTTTTTGGATAATGTCATAAGAGTTTTGCTGTAAAAAGTATTTGTTTTCTAACAATGGACTCCTGCCTTCACCAGCTTCATGAAATACTGACTCATTAACTGTAGCTGAAAATGATATATCCACATCCATAAATTGGAATTTATCGTTTAATACTCTGGGTTTATTATTAACTATTATCGCACATGAACTTATAGTAAGCGAAAACAGCAAGTAAAATAATGCATTAAATATTATTGTACCAACTTTTTTATTTCGTATATTACTCGAGCCATTCATATTAATCTCCTCAAACTATTTCTAATCCTATCGTTCCATATTTTTCAGCTGAGTCCCAAATGTTGGTGTAAATTCCAACTCATTGTTTCTCATATTCTTTTAAGACCTGTCAGCAGGTCTTCGTCTCACACAACCTATACTTGATAACATCATTCATAAGCTCCTGTCTCTGATATCACAACGAACCGTACTGCAAGATATTTTTCTTTTACAATTCCGTCAAGTTTTTTCTCATTAATAACGTTCTTCATTGTCCAGAGACTGTTATAAACCCTCACTTGAATCTTCAAATTTGATCACCAAAACTTCTAATGTCCAAGTCCACGTGGCATTGATGGGGGGTGTGATGCACAAATTGAATAAATAGTATAATGTTCAGCGGGATATGATTTCTATGAGTTATTTACTTCTGTTGTAGTGAGAGTGTCCAAGTGCGATCACCATAACTGTGCAACTAAACAGTATTCAGTCAACTATGCTATTTGTCCAAGTAGTGATAGTTTGAAGTTTGAGGTGACGGTTTAGATTTTCCCCAATAGTTTCCCCAATAGTTATATTTTCCAATTGGTTGCCTTTTCTTCTTCTTTCCAAAGCGTTAATCAAGCCTTAATCAAGCGTTAATCAAGCGTTAGTTTTATTACGCTTGATTAAGGCATGATTGACGCAGTGGGGCGTGGCACCATGCCTTGATCTTTCCTTTGATCTTTCCTTGATCTTTCCTTTGAGTTTTGACTTTCGCCTTCAGTTTTGAGCTATCGCCTTTCGTTTTGACTTTCGCTTTCCGTTTTGACTTAAAATAAGCCCTGACAAGTATTGACGTATCCCGCTGATGATAAAGGGCTTATTTTGAGTTAAAACCAGATTTGCGGGTATACGAAGAAAGTGGCTCTTCAGCTTCAACCCCTTAATTTTCAAGCTGCCAACCCTTGAATTTCACGCATCAATTTAGCTGAGACTTCGCTTTAACCCAAAACTCCGCCGCTGAAATCTGGTTGCTGCACTAAATCCTTGTCAGGCTGAGTTTTAAGTCAAAGCAGATAGTGTTGAGGTCAAAGCTATGGATTGGTTTTAAGTATTGAACTATCGCCTTCAATTTTGACTTTCGCTTTCCGATTTGACTTTCGCCTTCCGTTTTGACTTTCGCATTCAGTTTTTACTTAAAATTAGCCATGACATGAATTGACGTAACCCGCTGATGATAAAGGGCTTATTTTGAGTTAAAACCGAGACTCCATTATAGACTGAAATAGACACTTAAAAAAAACTTGACTGCCAGATCAAGATACAATATACGTCGTGCAAACAACTGGGGAGATCAATATGAGAGTGCATCCCGATCAATTTACTGCCGGATCTTTGTTTCACGCGTATAATCACAGTCTCGATGGACGAATGCTATTCTACGATGATGCAGACTACCGCAAATACCTTCAATTACTCAAGAAAAGGCTGTCACAGGAATTTTCGGTCTTTGCCTATTGTTTGATGCCGAATCACTATCATTTCTTGGTCCGGCAGAACGGAGCGGAACCGATCTACTCGATGTTTGAACAGCCTCACAAAAGCTATGCGCGTTATTACAATTTACGTTATGGTGCCAAGGGCAAGATATTACGGGACAAAATGAATCACAAGTCTGTGCTGGAAAATGAGTATATCGTCAACCTCTGCGCCTACATTCATGCCAATCCGATGAGCGCGGGATTGGTTGGTCATGTGGAAGAATGGCAATACTCAAACCTACCTGAGTTTCTGGGAACGAGACATGGGACACTATGCTCCCGCGAGTTTATTGGCAATTCGGTGCCCGATCGGGATAAATACCGGATGTTTGTGCTTGAAACTGCGCTTGCCAAGAATAGTGCCAAATTGGGTAAATTATAGAATACGTTTTCGCCATTTCTCTGAGGCTTAGCTTTAACTCAAAACTCCGCCGCTGAAATCTGGGTGCAACACTAAATCATAGTCAGGCGAAGTTTTAAGTCATAGAAGGCAGTGTTGAAGTTAACGCCGTAATAACGTTTCCACATATCTAATACAGTTTCCATAAATCTGTAGCCGATCCTGCGAAAAAGAACCGACGGGGACGTCGGTAATTCCATGCCCGGGCATCGGTCATAATCTTGTGTCGCTTTTTATGGGGTTGGCGCGTAGGAACCGACGGGGACGTCGGTAATTCCATGATATGGAGCGCCGATGTCCCCATCGGGGGAACGATTTTCAATAAAAAGCTATCTCAGGCTTTGATCCTGGTTCCGGTTTTTCCTTCGAAGGCATCCACGATCTTGTCGATGGAGGTGATCAGCACTTCTTTGCCGCCGCGCTCGATGAAATCTATGGCGGCGAGGATCTTAGGTCCCATGCTGCCGGCAGGGAATTGCTTTTCAGAATGATAGCGTTTGGCATCGGATACGGAAAGAGTGTCCAGGTCAATCTGATCGGGTTTGCCGAAATTGATGGAGACCTTCTCCACACCGGTTAGAATCACAAAGAGATCAGCTTCGATCTCAAGGGCGAGCAAGGCTGAGGCAAAATCCTTGTCTATCACCGCATCGACGCCTTCATAGGTGCCGTCTTCACAAATATAAATCGGGATTCCGCCACCACCAACGGCGATGACGATCTCTCCGCGGGCGACCAATTCTTTGACCGTCGCGGCGGGAATGATCTGGATGGGATAGGGAGAAGGTACCACGCGGCGATAACCCTTGCCGGAATCCTCTTTGAGAGTCCAACAGAGGGTCTGTTTTAGCTCTTCCGCCTGCTGAGCATCAAAATAGGTGCTGCCGACAAATTTCGAGGGATTGAGCATGCTGGGATCGTTTTTATCCACAACCACTTGGGAGACGATGGTGATCACCTGTTTGTTGAATCCGCTGGTTAGGAGCTTATTTTGCAGGCTCTGTTCGATCATGTATCCCATGCTGCCTTCGGTGGCGGCATTGAGAACGCCCAATGGCAGAGCGGGGATGCCTTCTTTTTCTCCGGCTTCCTGTTGGCGTAAAAGGTTGCCCACCTGGGGTCCGTTGCCATGCGTGATGGCGAGTTTGTAGCCCTGACGGATCAGTTCGACGATGCCGCCGAGGGAATCTCTGGTATTGGCAAATTGCTGTGAGATGTTGCCGTTTTCTCCGGCTTTGATGATCGCGTTGCCTCCAAGGGCAAGAACGGCTGTTTTCTTCATAATATCCTCATTATCAATAGTGTTTCACGGGAAAATACTGGTGATTTTCCGGCAAAAGTTGTGGGGCAGATGTATTTCAATCTGCCCCTCTTATGTCTTTTGAACGTTTATGTTTAGAAGTCTTTCAGGACGTCGGCGATGGTGGGAATGCCGATTTCTTGAAGTTCATAATGAACCTGGCAGGCAGGCTTGTTGATCTTGATGATGCGTCGCAGGTCGATCGGAGTGGCGATCACAACGCTGTCGCAATCTGTATCGTTGATGGTTTTTTCCATATCCTTGATCTGCTGAGTGCTGTATCCCATCGCGGGAAGCAGAATGCCGATATCGGGATACTTTTCAAAAGTGTCCGCGATCTCGCCAACTGCCCAGGGACGGGGATCGACAAGTTCTGCACAGCCGAATTTCTCCGCTGCAACGACACCGGCGCCGTAGGTCATCTCACCATGGGTGAGGGTGGGACCGTCTTCGACGACGAGGACACGTTTGTCCAAAATCATCTCGGGATGATCGACAAAGAGCGGGGAGGCGGCATCGATGATGATGGCTTTGGGATTGATCATCCGGACATTTGAGCGCACTTCGTTGATGTCGTCAAGATCGGCACTGTCGATCTTGTTGATCACGATGACGTCGGCAAGATGGACGTTGGTCTCGCCGGGATAATAAGAAATCTCGTCGCCGGGGCGATGGGGATCGACGACCACGATGTTGAGCTGCTTGTCTGAGCAATAGAAAGGAATGTCGTTGTTTCCACCGTCCCAGATGATGACGTCGGCTTCTTTTTCGGCTTCGCGGATGACGGCTTCATAGTCCACACCGGCGTAGATGACGCTGTTCATGCGGATGTGCGGCTCATATTCTTCCATCTCTTCGATGGTGCAGTTGTGGGTGACGAGGTCTTTGAGCTCGGCATAGCGTTGCACTTTTTGTTTGACGAGATCGCCATAGGGCATGGGATGACGGATGGAGACGACTTTTCTGCCTTTGGCTTTGAGGGCTTTGACGACCGCGCGGGTGGTCTGGGATTTTCCGCAACCGGTTCTCACCGCGCAAATGCTCACCAGAGGTTTGCAGGTCTTGACCTGGGTGTTTTTGGCACCCATGAGCATAAAGTCCGCGCCGATGGAATTGACGATCGCGGCTTTGCTCATCACTACTTCGTGAGGCAAATCGCTGTAGGCGAGGATGACGAGATCGACGTTGTTGTCTTTAATTAGGTTTTTCAGTTCGGCTTCGGGATAGATGTTTATTCCGTTGGGATAGAGTTTCCCGGCCAACTCGGCGGGGTATTTCTTATCGTCGATACCGGGTATCTGGGTGGCGGTGAAGGCTACCACTTCATAATCGTCATTGTCTCTGAAATAGACGTTGAAATTATGGAAGTCTCTACCGGCAGCGCCCATGATAATCACTCTGCGTTTCATTAAACTCTCCTTATGAGTGTGAATTTATAGTCTGTTGGCAGACTTTAGAAGGGGCATTTTGCGTCAAGGAAAATCTTCCTGACGATGGCTCTAAACCTTTATGGGAAAGCATTTACGCGTATTGGAGGATCAGTTGATCCAGCTCTTGACAAGCTGTGGAAGGATCTCGCCAGCCTTGCCTTGATAAAACTCGTCGATGAAGCTGCGGTTGTCCGGAGGGTCAAGATTGACCGCGATCGTTTTGGCGCCAAAGTGTTTCGCTGTCATCACGAATCCGGCGGCAGGATAGACTGCTCCGCTGGTGCCGATGATGAGAAATATCTCGGAATCTTTAATTATTTTTTCGATCTCGTATAGCGCGTATGGAATCTCTCCGAACCAAACGATGTCCGGACGCAGGTTAGCGCCGCACTTGACGCATTTTGGGAGGCTCATGTCCAAATCGATATCGGTCATGGCAAAGATCGCCTTGCAGGATATGCAAAAACTGCGGTGTAAGCTGCCGTGCATTTCGAGCACGTGTTTGTTTCCCGCGGCGCTGTGCAAGCCATCCACGTTTTGAGTGATGAGCTGGAATCGGTCTTGCAGCATGGATTCCAGATCCACAAGAGCGAGGTGTCCGGCATTGGGTTTCGAGTTCAATGCGTTGCGGTAGCGCTCTTTATAAAATGCCCACACCAACGCCGGGTCTTTTTTGAACCCGCTGGGTGTGGCAACATCTTCGATCTTATGGTTTTCCCACAGCCCTCCCGTCTCGCGGAAAGTCCGGATACCGGACTCCGCGCTGATGCCTGCTCCGGTGAGGGCGACGATGTGAGGAAGCGGTTTGCTGTTTGTCACTGTTATATCTATTTCATCAACATCATCTTACGGCTGTCTTGCCAGGAGCCGGCATTGATCCGATAGAGATAGATTCCGCTGGAGACGGGACTGCTGTTTTCGTCTTTTCCGTTCCAGACTATATCATGCTTTCCGCTGGGAAGCTCTGCATTTACGAGGGTTTTTACCTTCTGTCCCTTGAGGTTAAATATTGTCAGATTCACGATGCTTTTGATCGGAAGGTTGAAACTGATATTAGTGCTGGGGTTGAATGGATTGGGATAGTTGCCCAATAGCTGATACCGCAATGCTCCAATGGATTCGTCATCATTGGAGACGGGATCGCTTTCGATATGCACGTCGTCTATGTACCAGCCTTCGCCGGTGACGCTGCCGTCCGAGCCGAAGGCAAAGCGGAATTTTGCCGTGCCGCTATGTGCGGAAAGATCAAACACCACTTCCGACCAATTGAAAGAGCCGGACCAGACATAAGTGTTCGCCGGGAAGGGAGACGCGGGGTTGTTATAAATACGATGCGGGTAGCCGCCCACGGGGGTGATCTGTTGCCAAGTGCCTCCATTCAGAGACATTTGCACCATGCCGCCGTCCCAAGCATAGGTAGGTGTGCTGTGCGCTTCGGCAGCCATCCAGTGATGGAATTTGAGCCGGCTGTTCAAGCCCAAGGTCATATCCGGACTGATCAAGACTCCGTATGCACTATTGGCGTATGAGCTTGCGCCACTGCCGCCAAACTTCATGGAGTAGCTGCCGTTGGGGGTGAAGTTTCTGTTGTTGTTTCGATTCCATTGATTCACAAAAGATGTGTTCGGAGCGGCGCTCGTCCATCCCATCATATCGTTTTCGAAGGCATAGCTCATCAACCCGATGTAAAATACTATGTTTCCTTCCACGGAACTGCCATTCTCGGCGCCAAGGATATAGCTGATCGAAACCGTATGACCAAGCGGGGCATTGGGTGAAACCTGGATAGTGAAAGCCGCGTTCACAGCGATTTGAGAGTTATAACCGATGGAGGGCAGGTTCAGTTCAAAATCCGATAGTGAGACAAAGGGGTCTTCACAGAAGAGGATCATCATCGGGCTGTAGGCATTGCCGCTTCCATTGTTTAGAATCGTGAAATTGACGTGAGGTGCGCTGCCTGGGTTGATCACGTTTGAGTTTCCGACCACCTGATAGGTACCCATCGCCAGGACGGGCGCGTTCAGATTCAGGTTCGCAGCGGTTTGTGTACTGTAGCCGTCAAAACTTGTAGTAAATTGCATAACGGCAATTGCTCCGTCGGTATAATTGCCTTGGATTCTGATCTGGAAAACACCGTTGACGACGATTGAATCCGCTGCGGCAAGGGGATTGAAATTATAGCTGCCATTCAAAACAAGGATATTAGGCGATGCGCTATTGAGCGTGAGTGTTCCGGCAGCGATCTGATTCATCATCCCCACGTTTTTGAGGGTGATCGAGAGATTCACAATTTCGCCGGTGTGATAGAGGTTGTCGTCATCGATGAAGGTAATGTTGACCGGCACCACATAAGGCGTCTGGCTTGCTGCCACGGTGATCTGAGTGCTGTATCCATAGAAATTGTGCGCATTGAGAAAGAGGTCATAATTACCAGGATTCAGGGTTTGTAGCAAGTTGATGTTGATCAAGCCGGCGGCATTGGCAAATCCTTCATATACAAAGGCATTACCGGCTTTGATGCGGATCGCGGCATTAGGTGCGTTGGTCTGGATCTGGTAGTTATTTACGCCAACAGTCCAGTAGGAGGGCAATTGCACATTGAGCTGCTGCGGAGTGTCCGTCCAGATCATCAAAGCGGGGTCGCCAATCAAGTTGGTTTCATAAGTCACCCAATACATCACCGGGCTGTTTGAAATGTATGGGATATTATCGATCTTGGAATCCACCAGAGTGTAGCCAAGCTCGAAGATACTCTCCCCAAAAATGGCGTCGATATATTGACGATGCAGATATTGCGATGGTCCATTCGTGCTGCCCTGCACACCCCATCCGTAGCGTGAATGGGCGATCATGGCAACTGCGGAAGTGGCGATCGAAGTAAACTTTTCCGTGATGCAATCCGTGGTATATTGACCGACGGCGGTAGTGCGGTTGTCGAAAGCGCCTGAATAGCAGCCTTGAGTAAAGTATATGGAGAAATTGTTGTTGACGCCGTTGTTTGTGATCGTCGTGGCGGTTGCCTGATTGTTGTTCAGGCGCATTGTGTATGTGGTGTTTGAGTGTCCCAGGTGATTGACGAGATTTGCTCCCTGGCTCAGGAGTGGACGGATATGATTGGCGTTCCAGGCATCGGCATAGCCATAGGTGCGATCATAGAGCGTGCTGATATTCCATGAAGTCGGCACTCCCACGGTCGTGTATCCGTGCATGGAAGAACCTCCGATCATTTCATCCATATAGTCTCCGCCCCAGGTTGGTCCCTCCCAAAGCCATTCGCCCACGAAGAGCGAGCTTTTGATGTTGGCTACCACCGGTGCGTTCTGATACATCATGGTCTTATTGATAAATGTGGCGATCTCGGCATCGGAATTGTAGCATAATCTTCCAATCGAGATCTCCGGCGCCAGGTCGGCTTCGTACATCTCGCCCCAATAGGCGTCACCGTCATTGTTCCAGTTTCCATCCAGGCAGGAATAATACATGTCCGCGGGGATATCTGCGTCCGTATATCCGGCTTGGGCGAAATTGACATAGAGACCACGATGCGGGATCACGTCAGTATCTCCGGCAAGGAGGACGTGGCGCAAAGTATTAGTGGTGTACATGCTGATGATATAGTTGCGGATCTTGTCCTGAGTATCGCTTCCTGTGACCTGAGCAGTGATTTCCTGAAGAGGTTTCATCAACACTGAATATCCCTTCATCGTGTAGAAATCCTTCAAAGGCAGCCACTGATTATACTTGGCGGTGTCGTGGATAATAATATATTCAAAGCCGGTCGTGCGTGATTCGTAGCGCGGAACGGCAGCGTGGTTATCGGTGGAACGCAGCAGCAGGTTGCCGGTATGAGCATCCTGCTTGAGCAGATACATTGCGCTTGCGGCACGTTCCGTGGCGCGCGTTTCGATCTCTATGTGAAAGTTTTGATAGAAAACGAGTTCTCCACTGAGGGGGTGATATTCAAAAGGGCTGACGGCACTGAAATTGATCGAATGACCCGCTAAAAATTGAGTGTTCAGTCCATTGTGGATCTGATAGGGGAAGGGCATCTCACCGTTGTAGATATCGGAGTTTGGCAAAGTCGGCGGCATCAATTCGGTTTGAGAAAACGGATACTGGATCTGCAAAGCTTCGATGGGCTTCGCGAGCGTGTAGGTCTTGGGATTGCCGCGCGTGATCTTGATTTCCACCGCTTCTGTTCCAAGCGGGAGAAGTATCTTGGTTCCAAACCACGGCAGAGCCGGCTCGCCCGGTTCGCCCCAAGTCTGCGTTCCATCCAGAGAAACTCTCGAATACCCGGACTTTTCCTCGATGCGGGGAAGAGCGAGTTCATAGTGATAAACAGTATTTGCCACGATGCCGAAAGCGAGCAGCAGCAGGGCGATGACACATAAAAAGCGATTCATCTTTAACCAACCTTTGATAGGATATTTTCTTCTATGTAAAATATCAAGCAAAGCGCGTTCCAAATCTTGGCTTTTCAAGGTGGAAGGGTGGAAAGGTGGAGCTGTGCCAACAATTACGTTGTAGGGTCGGAGGTACTCGCCTGATCTTTGACGTATTCATTGCTTATGTTTCTTTCGCGATTGGCTGCCCAAACTCACATAGAAAAGGGATCTTTCGGCTACAAAGCCATATTTGGCTTTATGGTCGGGATATGTTCTATTGATCCTCCAGAAGGAAATTTAGGGGGATACAAACAGCAAATGATACGCCGGTCTTAGTATTTTTGATAGAAAGGAATGGATATTGCTTTCATGTTTGGATACGGCCTAATCAGGTCTCAATATAGATTAGATAACAAAGTCATATATTCCTGGAGGAAACTGATGCCAAGAAGTCTCATATTAGTGAGTGCCTTGATACTGATCATGTTTTTGGTTGGTTGTGCCAAACGCAACACAGCCTATAATGACGAAGTGCTTGTGACCCTGGACACGATTTTCCCCGTGGTCGGCAACCCGCTCGACCTGAGCTTTGACGCCAACAACATCTACGTCGCTTTGGACCAGGGAGGGATCTCGATCATCAATCCCACGACATCCGAGAACAGATGGTACACAAAATTGATTTCCCGAGACGGGACGACAACCAATTTTATGAATATCCGCAAGATCGCGGTGGTCGGCGAATTTAACCGTCTTTTCCTGAATGAAGTAGGCAGCACCGACCTGATCCACATCGTCGATATCTCCGAAATGGACAGCCTTGACATCATGGATTCCATCACAGGCGATACGCATAACATTCAGGACATGAAGTTTCTAAAGATCCTAAACCCGACTGGGGCGGACGTGATTGAATTGATCTATAGCTCCGGCAGAAACGTTCACTATGGACGCTACAACGCCAATCTGTGGATGGGCAGCACTTTCAGCTTCTTATCTCCGGTACCGGCTTCAGGGGTGGATTTGAACGACACGCATATCTTCGTAGCCGGCCAGCAACGCGGGCTCTTCATCTATAACAGAAGCAATCAACAGCTTATTAGCGAAGTTGTGGTGCCTGGTCAGGCATTAAAAGTAAAGGTCGTGGGCAACTATGCCTATATCGCCAGCCGCGAGGGCGGACTCAATATCGTCAATATCGCCAATCCCGCCGCGCCTGTCCGTGTGGGAGGATTCAATACCACCGGCTATGCTACTTCGATAGACGTATCCGGCGATCTGGCAGTGGTCAGTTCCGGCAGCGGAAGCGTGTATCTGTTTGATATCAGCGATCCCTCCAATCCGGTTATGAAACAGAGACTCATCGCCGCAGGCTATACCAACAATGCCAAGTTCAACGGAAGTAAGGTGATCGTCGCCTCGCGGGACATGGGCATCATGGTTTACAATCTTGATGCCGAACGGACAACAAATTATTAGTCGATAAATAAACAAGAACCTGAAGCCAAGCGGTTTCAGGTTTTTTTTATTATATAAAGGATGAGTTCATGAAAATCAGGCAGATACTATTTGGTATTGCCCTATTCGCAGTGTTGGGCATGACCCTCTCCGCCACGGAGAGAAGCGAAACGGCTTCCTTGAGAATAGATTCTATCGAAAGCGGCAGGATCGTTCTTAAGCTTGATCTTCCACAACTGAAGATCATCAGCGAAGACATCGATGGCAAGAGCTTTGACCGCGTAATCCTCGAAGGAGCGCACAGCACGGATGAAGACGGGATGCCGGAAATGCCGTTGATAACCACTATGATCGCCATTCCGCCAAGCGGAGGTCTGCGTTTGAGCTACACCTACGGCAGCTTTCGAACTATTCCGATAAACACTCCCAAGCCGGTGCGCGCGGATGAACGCAATCCCCTGAACACTCGCTATGACGAGCTGATCAGAGACGGCATCGAAGCTTTTCCGCAAAACCTCGTAAATCATTCCGAGCCCGCCTGGATCAGGGATTTCCGCGTTCTTCAGATTGCTGTCCAACCGGTGCAATATCTTCCTGCTCAGCAGTTGATCAGAATCTATGAAGATATCGTTGTCACCGTGGAAATGGATGGAGCGGGCGGAGATTACACATCATACAGTCCCTCATTTGCCAATATCTACGAAGCGCATATCGCCAATTTTGACACATATCGCAATCTCCCCTTGGCATCTCCAAACGCCCGCATTCTTATCATCCATGGTCAGACCAATGACAATCTGTTTCTCCAGCGTCTCGGAGATTTCGTCAAATGGAAGAAACAAAAAGGTTATGAGGTCAGCGTTGCCAGCACAGCCGTGACGGGGGCTTCAAACAACCTGATCAAAAACTATATTCAAGGGCAATATAACAACACCGGCACGCGCCCGGATTTCATCATCCTGATCGGTGACGTGGGAGGCTCCTATGCCGTTCCCACCTTCTATGAAACGATCTCTCAATACAATGGCGAGGGGGATTATCCCTATACTCACCTTGCGGGTGGAGACCTTTTGGGGGATGCCTTCATCGGCAGGATGTCCGTGGAGAATCTTTCCCAATTTGCGACCATGCTCGCCAAGGGCTATGCCTATGAAAAAAACGTCAACAACAATCCCGCCGCAGCCGCATGGTTGGATCGCGTGCTTTTGATCGGCGATCCCTCTGATTCGGGAATATCCTGCGTCTATGTGAGCAAATATATCCGCGAACTCGCCAGGAAAGCCAATCCATCGTATTCCTTCATCGAAAACTACACTGGCGGATACAGCACTACTATGAATAGCGGCATCAATCAGGGCGTCGGATTTTTCAGTTATCGCGGATTTTGGGGTGTGAGCGGATGGTCTCCTTCCAGCAGTCTCGTAAACGGAGTCAAATTGCCACACTCGGCGGTTTTGACCTGTGGAACTGGAAGTTTTGCCAATGGAACTTCCCTGTCCGAAGCTTTCATGCGTTTGGGCACGGAAGCTGTTCCCGCAGGAGCATTGACGGCGATCGGAATTGCCACCACCGGCACGCACACGCTTTACAACAACGCTCTTTCCGCCGGAATCTTCAATGGCGTGTTTAGCTATGGCATGCGCAGTATGGGCGAAGCCCTGCTCAGCGGAAAGCTCTTTTTATACTCAATCTATTCCTCAAACAGCATCAATCAGGCAAACTATTTCGCCCACTGGTGCAATCTGATCGGTGATCCCACGTTGGAAGCCTTCGTTGGCATACCCGAAAACCTCAATATCACCGCTCCGAACGCGATTCCACTCCATCAAGCCACTATCGACATCGTCATCAGAGACGACGACCAGATGCCTGTGAACGGCGTTTCCGTGACCGCGTATAACAATTCCCATGGAGACGTAGTGGCAAAAGGGATCACCGCTTCCGACGGAACGGTCTATCTGAATATCCCAAATTTTGTTAGTTCCGATCTGATCATCACCGCCTCCAAGCATGATTTCAAACCTGTGCAACACACAATCGCCATCGATCCAAACGGCTCGCTTGTCTATTTTGGCAAAATGACCGCGGACGATGACAGCTCAGGATCCCAGGGCAATTCAGACGGTTTTGCCAATGCCGGAGAGACTATCGCGTTGTGGGTGGACGTCAAGAATTCCACCCAAACCCTCAAATCCGGCATCAATGCCATTCTGAGCTGCTTTGATGAAGACATCTCCATCACGCAGGCGGTCAGCAGCTATCAAAATCTCGCTCCCAGCGGCAACGCGATGAACAGTCTGCCATACCTATTCACCATCAACAGCAACATCCCCGCGTTCAAAGAGATCAGATTTGTGATCGTTCTCACTGACGCGGAAGATAACACGTTTTCATTCAATTTCCGCCTGCCGGTTTACAATGCACGTTTGGACGTGATCAGCTATTATGTCAGTGCCGGAACGAACGCGGTGCTCGATCCCGGAGAAAACGGTCTTTTACAACTGAGCGTCAAAAACAGCTCGGTCTATCCTGCCACGAACATCTATGGCGAATTGTATAGCCTCAACGATCTGGTGATGATTCAAACCGAAGTATCCTATTTCGGAAATATCGCAGCAGGTGCGACGGCGTTGTCCAACAATAACTTCGCCGTTTTTGCCCGTCCCGCTCTGATCCCCGGAATGCAGATCCCGATGAAGCTGAGACTCCATAATGCAAACGGATTTGAGCAGGAAACCTTTTTCAATCTGCCGATCGGAACCGTCTCGCAAAACACACCGCTGGGTCCCGATGCCTATGGCTATCTCATCTATGATGTGACGGACACCGCTTTTCCTGATTGCCCTATCTACAATTGGATTGAGATCCATCCCTCGCTGGGAGGAAGCGGCAGCCAGATAACAGGATTCAGCGACAGCGGCACAAACGGCAACGAAGGTGATCAATTGGGCAGTGTCGTGCTGCAAACGATCGACCTGCCCTTCACTTTTCCATTTTACGGGATTGACTATCATCAGATCACCGTCTGCGTGAACGGATTCATCGCCATGGGGATCACCGAGGATGGAGAGTTTCGCAATTCCCGCCTGCCCGGAGGACAAGGACCGAGCCCGATGATTGCGGCTTTTTGGGATGATCTGATCATCCTCAGCGATGGCGGAATCTATCGCTATTACGATGCCGCTCAGCACATCTTTATCATCCAATTTCATAAATTGAAAAACGGTTACAACCGCACCAGCGAGGAAACCTTTCAGGTGATCTTCTATGATCCCCAATTTTATCCCACCGGTTTGGGCGCCGGCATGATCAAGATCCAGTATAAAGTCTTTAACAACGTGGATGTCGGCGGAGGAGGATCTACTCCGATCCACGGAAACTATTCCACCATCGGCATCAAGGATCACACCAACAGAAGAGGCTTGGAATACAGCTATAACAACCAATATGCACAGGCAGCGGCTCCGCTCAGCAACCAAAAAGCGCTGATCATCACCACCGTTCCTGTGCTTCATCAAAACGCGCACATCGTCATCGGCGAGGTCATCATTTTGGACGCCAATGGAAATGCTATCCTCGAACCGGGTGAAACAGCTCAGATCGGTCTCCGCTTGAATAATGTCGGTCTCAATCCCGCCACGAACGTATCTTTGAGTGCAAACTGCCTGAATCCATTTGTGGTTATGACGAATGCCCAAAGCCCCTATGCGGATATTCCCGGTAGCGATTCTGCGATCAACCAGGTTCCCATTTCCTTCAGTATCATGGAAAACTGTGCGGACAACACGACCATCAGCATTATCTGCGACATCGTCATCAACGGTAACGCTTGGCAATTTCCAGTGAGCTTCGTTGTAAAAAAACCATCGATTACGATCGCGGGGACGTATCTAAACGACCTATCCGGCAATGGAAACGGTTTGGCGGATCCGGGGGAGACCATCAAGCTGATCTTCAATTATCAAAACACCGCACCCGTCGATGCCAGAAACATCATCAGCGACATCCTTTGTCTCAGCGATCTGGTCACGATCTCCGCTACCCAGATGCTTTTGCCTGTCATCCCGGCAAACTGTTTCGCACAGGCAATATATAACGTCACCTTATCCAATCAGTTAAGCGCAGGTACGAATCTCACGTTTTCCCTCACCTATCAAGGCGAGATGGTTCCCCCTCAAAACGTACAATATGTCATCGGCATCGGAGCCGGCGGAATGGAAGACAACTTTGAAAACAACAACGGAAACTATGTCCCCAGCCCGACCACCGGGTGGCAATGGGGTGTTTCAAACTACGCGAACGCCCATTCCGGCACAAAGGTCTGGGGCACGCTTCTAAACAGTCAATATCCCGGCAATGTAAACTGGACGCTCACATCTCCGCAAGTATTTATCGGTCATAACGTTGTGCTCGAATTCTGGCATCGCTATGCGACGGAGGCAACCTATGACGGCGGCAACATCAAAATCTCCACAAACAATGGTTCAACCTGGAATTTGCTCACTCCCGAGGGCGGATATTCAAACTCATACGTTACCGCGTTAAACGCACCGGGCTATTCTGGAATCAATACGCAATGGACAAACGTGCGCATCAACCTCAGCAGCTATGCCAATACCAATGCCCGTTTCCGCTGGCAATTTGCCACAGACAGCATTATTCATGGCGAAGGATGGTTTATCGACGATGTCAAGACCACCGGATTCGTCAGTTTTGCCGGACAGGTTACCGGTAATGTGGAAAGCTCCAATGCAGCGGTTGATTATCAAAACGTGCTCGTCCGCACTGCAAACAGCTTCGTTGCCCCCACCGATACACAGGGAAACTATGAACTCTATCTGCCTTTGGGAGCGCACAATCTGGCAGCGGAATCTCCCGGCTACATCCCCGATCTGGGGAATAACATCTTGTTAAGCAACAGCATCTCCGCAGTCGTGGAAGATTTCTTCATAGCCTTTATGCAACCGGTCGCAGGTGTCCAATTTGATATTGATAACGACCAACTCACGCTTTCCTGGGGTGAGCCGCCAGAACCTTTCGTACCCGTTCAGGGCTACAAGGTCTATCGCAAGCTCAATGCCGGAAGATTTGAGCTGATGGGGATCTATCCAGCTCTCTCCTACAGCGAAAATCTCGTTCAAATCGGGACTTATCGTTATCAGGTGACCGCCGTGTATGGAAATTTTGAAAGCCTGCCGGGGGCAACGATCAGCTTCGAGTTTCCATATACGGATTCCGATGAAAACATCGCGCCTCCGATCGTGACCAAGCTCCACCAAAACTATCCAAATCCCTTCAACCCGTCCACGGTCATCTCATTCGATCTGGCAAAAAGCGGGAGCGTGAAACTGAATATCTACAACATCAAGGGACAATTGGTCAAGCGTCTCATCAACAAAGATCTGCCCTTGGGTTCGCATCGTTTCTTTTGGGACGGAAAGGACGAAAACCGGCGCGGTGTGGCATCAGGAATCTACTTCTACAAAATGGAATCCGGCAGATTCAATCAGACCCGTAAGATGATACTGCTCAAATAGGATCAAATCTTCCGGAGGCAAAAATATAAAGCCCTGCGGGCTTGGGAAAGCTGTGGCACAGCATGCCGATGCTGCGGAAAAGCTGGGGTACTGCCTGATATGTTTTTATCCCCCGCTGGATCGGCATCCTGCGCTACAGCAAAGGCAGCCATGATTCCCCGGCTGCCTTTTTATCAAATAGGTCTATTTACTTTTCGGAACGAAGCGAAACTCCACCCTTCTGCTCAGATCTTTGGCATCAGTATCCTGGTTTGGGGCATATTGACCCTTGCCGGCAATGATGATCTTCTCCGGGGGGAATTTTAGCTTTTCAAGCATATAGTTCACCACCGCGGAAGATCTTGCCAGGGACAGTTCCCAATTTGAGGCATATTTATGTTTCAGTTTCGCGCCGATGGGAGTGGTATCGGCAAATCCGGTGATCATGATCTCATAATCATCATCGGAGGGAACGCTTGCTGCAAATTTATTGAGTATCCTAATGGCTTCTAAACTGAGCGTCACGCTGCCGGAAGCAAAGTAGATTTTATCTTCGTAGGTTTTGCCCATCGGCATTTTCTTGAGCTCATCCAGCCGGCGTTGAAGTTCATTCTTTCGCGCAGTTTCGGCATCTAACATTTTCCGCAAACCATTCAAATACGTTTCCATGTCCGCGTATTGGCTGTGCGCGGACTCCGCAGACGAATAAGACTGAAGCATCAGCATTTGATTTTGCAGGATGTCACCCTGGTTTTCGTCATAAGAGCTCTCAAATTTGACGTAATCATCGACAGCCCGCATAAATAGGTCAGTGGCTTTTTTGTCCAAGCCGGTGGCAACAATCGCCTTGGACATGCCGGTGAAACTCTCTTTCATGGTTTTAAGGATTGCCGGTGGCAGGTCTGGTTTCTTGTTGCTTTCCACCTCTTTGATAAACTGCTGGGCGAGCTTGTTGATATTATCAAAGTTTTCTTGGATTTTCACTTCCGCTTGTTTGACCTTGAGGACATGCTGCTGCAGGATTAAGTTGACACCGGAAAGATCTTCCCGGGCTTTGTTCAATTGTTCCTGCAGTAAGGCGAACCGCTCTGCGTTGAACTTCCCTTCATATTGCTTGAGCCGTCTGAACTCTTCAATCTGATTGCTAAATTCATCGTTTTGACTTTCCAAGCTTAGCTGATGAATAGATACCATCATGGATAGAATCTCCACCTGCGTTTTGTAGATTTCCACGGTGAGCATCAGCTCTTCTTTGATGAGAATGTACATATCTTCACGGGTTGGTATGGGAGATGGGGCTGCTGTGGGTGCCGCATGGGCTGCCACATTAAAAACTAATGACATCACTATCATACTGAGTATTGATTTCACGATTCCTCCTTATCAAGAACGGGTGAATATCTGACCAATAATCTAACCTATTACCGTTGGATGGCAAAATTATTTGTTTTAGTGCCAAGTTGATTGTTTTTTGTTTTCGGACATTTGCGACATCTCAATGGGTTTGCTGTAGCGCAGCATGCCGATGCTGCGGGTGGGAACAGTTTCGCAGGATCGGCGTTTCCGGACAGGTTCAAGGACTCCGCAGCATCGGCATGCTGTGCTACTTTCTCCTTAGCATTACGGAGTCAATACGGACTTAGTCCGTAATGAGTCCGTATTGATTCCGTAATGCTAAGGGGGAACGTGTCCCGTCCATTCTGGCGAAGGCTGGAATCCAGTCTATGACTTAAACATCTGCCAGACAAAGACTTTCAACATTCTCCAGATGTCAACGACGGAGTTTTGGGTTAAAGCGAATTCTCAGCCAAATTGAGGCGCGAAATTCATCGGTGGACAGGTAGAAAATTACGGGTGTGATGCTTGCACGCCAGCTTCTTCCAGAAGCTGTAATTCTGGTTTTAACTCAATATAAGCCCCCTATCAACATCTGGTTACGATATATCTTACGAAAGGCATCTTTTAAGTCTAAACTGAAAACGAAAGTCAAAGTTGACGGCGAAAGCGTGAAACTCAACCGCGAGACTGTTCAAGTAAATTCCCTTAAATTTCAATAAATTAGCGTTTCGGAAATCAAGAAAAGTGGGCGAAAGGCATCCTTAGGCAGGGGTTGCTTTGAATTGACATATCGTCTGCACAGTGGACACTTCAGTAAAAATCAA
>JAUYAR010000072.1 GCA_030693415.1 Candidatus Cloacimonadaceae bacterium
GTTCTTCAAGACCTTCCAGGAGCAGTTCGAACGGTTCATCTCATCTTTCCGGGGGTCTTGTATTGATAACAAACCTGCTCCCCTGATGCGTAACGAGAAGTGGGCTCAGAAGCTGTATAAATCAGTCCCACCGACCATCGAGGAAGCGATGCAGATGATCGGCTTCTATGTCAGATACGTATATGGCGAAACACCGCATGGTGGTCTGGGTGGCAAGACACCCTGGCAGGTATTCAGTTCTGCTCCTCTGCCTTCAGACAGACTGGTGCAACCCGGGAAGCTGAACTTCATGATGCTGAGTGCCGAACGCAAGGCAGTCCGTAATGACGGCATCGTCTTCAACAAGCTCCGCTACTGGCATCCTGCCTTGATCGACCTGATCGGCAAGCCGGTGATCTTCCGCTACGATCTGGCTGATGCGAGATGGATACTGGTCTATGATACCAAAGACGTATTCATCTGCCAAGCAGAATTGCGGCAGACTCAGCATCCCTTCATCAAGCTGGCGATGGATCAGCCCATGGCACATAAAGCTCTCAAGCAAGAATACACCTATATCAAGAAGCTGCAGCGAAACACTGAACAACGCTCCAAGATCTTCGTGAGAAAGAACCAGGAGACGGTCGATGCCCTGCTTGATCCTTATCAGCGGTTAATAGCTGCCAGTGCGAATCCCACCTTTATCCAACCGCCTGCCCTTGAAGCACCTGAGCCGGGTCCGGAGCAGTTCATCGCTAACCTGGAGCATCAGGTAACCCAGCTTCTGGAGGATAAACCGGAACCTGAAGTGCCAGTTCAAGATATTAAAGAGATAACTGATATACCAGATAACGAGGATCAACCCTTCGATTCCGGTATCGCCCTCAACGACAGTTTCAAAGAGATGTGCGACTTCATCGGCATCAAACAAGCAGTAAGGAGATAAGATGAAACAAGGTCAACTGATCAAAACCAGCAACGTCCTCAAAGCCGATGCCACGATCAAGTTCCTGCTCAACCGCCCTAAGCTCGAGATGGTGGGACTGGGACTGATCTATGGGAAACCCGGACTCGGCAAGACCAACTATGCCAACCGCATGGCTTTCAGTAACGGCTATATCTATATCCGGCTGGAGGCAACCACCACACCCAAGTCCTTCGCAGTGCAGCTGCTGACCTCACTCTACCGACGCTTCCATCTCGGAGAATACATCCCGGTGGGAACTGCCAATAACCTGTTCAAAGCCTGCCTGCAGGTCTTGGAGGATCATGAAGATACCATCATCGTAATCGATGAGATCGACTATGCCTTCCGGCTTCCCCAGTTACTCGGTGCTATACGTGATATCGTGGATGAGACCCTGACGGTGGTGATCCTGGTCGGGATGCAGAATGCCAAGGATAAGCTGAACATGATCAATGAGTACTACTTTGATAGATGTAACAGCTTCTGCGAGTTCAGTTCCCTGACCAAGTCCGATATTAAAGCCATCGCCACGCAGGTGATGGAGGTCAAGGTCAGTCCTGAGATGGTAGAGATCATCTATCACCAGTGCGCGGGTAACCTGCGTAAGGCGATCAAGCTCATGCATACCTTAGAGATGGCGATCAGTAAGCAACCCGACCTCCCACTCTCGCAGATCAACTTCAGAGCGGTACTATGAGCATCCTGGAACTGGTGGAAAACTTCATTGACCACTATAACAAGCCCTTCTCGGCAGAGACAATGGCAGCCTTGATCCAGAGAACATCTGATGAGATAGAACCTATCCTGGAGACGTTGCTATCGGAAAAGCGCATCAAGCTGATCAGCCAGTCCGAGCGTATCTATGCCCGGGCGAACCGTTATAATGCTCAGATCGGTTATCAACACTATAAGGGCTGGACCTTCGACCCAGGTGCAGCCCATCAACTGCTCGATGTCCTGGAGCAGGGCAAGTACAAGTCCATCCGGGACATCGCCCAAGCAGTCGGCAGATCAAGACAGTGGGTCTATATCTACCTTGAAGCCCTGGCATCCATTGAAGTGGTCGATCTGAGGAATTATGTCTATGTGGTTATCTCCCGCAAGAACGTCCCCAAGATCGGCAGAAAAGTAATCAAGGGTATCCTG
>JAUYAR010000073.1 GCA_030693415.1 Candidatus Cloacimonadaceae bacterium
GCACAATATCCTCATGGAGTATCTGCGGTTCCATACTGGCACCGTTAACTCTGAAGGCAATGTAGGAGTCCGTACCATAAGGAAGATACCGGGTTGGAACTTCGACAGAATCCGCTGGAACATAGTCGTCTCTCACTTCGATAGGTTCTCCGGCGGAAATTTCCGCCACGATTGGGAACATTGAAGTGCGCACGTAAGTTCTATCAAAATCATTGACTAAGGTGGGCTTGCCATCGATGACCTGCACCTTCTTGGTGGTCGTGATGTCGGCACCGAGCTCCCAGGGAGCCTGGATGAACATGCTGCCTTCAGCTCTTAACAACCAGTTCACATTGATCCCGTTTTCGACCAGTTTCGCCAGAAATTCAGGGTCGGGATAACGGGTATTACCCTTGTATCTCGCCATAGAATTGGTAGAGATACCAAACTTTTTTTCAAACTCATAATTCTTCAAATGCAATGCTTTTACCAGCATTCCGAGCCTTGTTCCGATGTCTTCTGCCTTCATTTCTCCCCCTTTGGGGCATCTTTAGTCTTGACACTGCCCCTATAGGTATTATTGTGTATCTGTGAACAATGTAAATGCCCAGTCAGTTCACGTCAAGAACTAAATTTTATAGTGTGTTTATGCGGCGGATTTTTCCGGCGGTCTCAGAAGTTTTTCAAGTAGTGCCGGAAACGGCAGAAAGGACTTCCCAAGTTATTGCAGGTCAGTTAGGTAGAGACCAACAATAATATGATGGAGGCGCTTATGAAAGCGACTACTTACGAGACCGGAGAAAAGGTGGTGAAGACAGACCACTGTGACAATTACGGCACTGCGACAATTGTCACAGTGCTTTCCATTCGGGAAGATACACCGCTAATGCTGATTACCAAACGCTTTGAGCAGTGTGACAATAAAAATCGGCGCTCAATTGTCACAGTGGTGCCAAAACAAACGACCACTGCGACAATTAGAAAACCGGTAATTGTCACAGTGCTCTTAGCAGCAACTAAAGATTATTCGAAGAGGCTGAAAATGAGCAGACGCAAGATCAAGGCGGTCTGGTTGACCGTCGAGCGAGTGGCAGAGTTGATGAACTGTTCCACCCGGACAGTATGGAGATACGTAAACAGCCATCAGATCAAAGTACATAAACAGCAGATTCAGTTAGGCAGCAGCAAGGTGATCAAGTCCTTCCTGCTGACCGAGACTGATATCCTAATGAAGGAGATGGCTGATTGTGAGCTTAAGGGTATAATACCCGGCAAGTTCATTGAGAAGTCTATCGAGGTGGATGGTAAGAATCTGAACAGTGCTTTGATCTATCAATATGCAGAAAATATATCAAAGGAGGGAGGCTACTATGGAGCCCTATGATTTTACGATAGAGGAATATGGAAAGTGGCTGGATGAGGAAGTTCCTAATCGAAAACGCATGCCCTTACTCTGCGACATGCATATCCGACCGGGTAGAAAACCCAAAAGCGCAGTCATACCTGTTACAATCAAAGAAGATGATGCTGAGGTAGTGGAATCTGAGCCTGATGAGCAATTGCAACCGGATATTCATTCAACTCAGATCATCCCGGCTGCTTCGGTACAGATCATACCCAATGACCTATTCATCGACTTCAGTCCGGATGATCAGATCTTCACCAAGTACGATGGCGAGGCGAAGTTGTATGGACACTTATGCAATGTCATCCTCAATCGCCTGGCAGACTGCGAGTCCAAGGTAGCCGAGTGGGATAAGATCGCCTGCGATTACAATAACGGCACTCTGGCACCTGAACTATACGGACTAAAGGGTAAACGCACCGAACGGGCTCTGCGGCTCTGGATCGAACGTTATCAGGAAGCACAGCAGAATATGTATGCCCTGATCCATAGAAGCCGTAACAAAGAGCATAAACGCAAGGTTACCGATCAGGAGAGCGCATTACTACTACAAGTACTGCTGCATCCCAACCAGGTAACGATCGGTTCAGCTATCTCGGCTCTCAAGTCCAAAGAACGGATGGGTTGGATAGCTTCTCCCTCCAGTGTCCCGACCTTGAGACGCTGGTGCACGGAATGGGCAGAGGATAATCCTGCGGTCTGGAATCAAACCCGGAAGGGTAGCAAGTTCGTGGCTGAGCATATCATCAAGACGATCATACGTGATAATGTCCTGGATGTGGGAGAAGTATGGGTGGCCGATGGTCATACCCTGGCTTTCGATATCTACAATCCCAAGACCGGGAAAGCCCAACGCATGACTATGATCATGGTACTGGACTGGGCAAGTAGATATCCGGTGGGGGCTTCACTTGCCTTTACCGAAGATAGCCAGCATATCCAGATCGCCTTTAGAAATGGGTTCCTCAACTGGGGAGCACTGCCTAAGTATGTCTATCTCGATAATGGCAGAGCCTTCAAGAGCAAACTCTTTCATGAAGCCTGGGAATCACATGATCTGGAGATAGAGATGGGTGGTATCTTCCCCAAACTCAACATCGGAGCCCAGTTCGCAGCCAGCTATAATGCCAAAGCCAAAGTGATCGAACGCTTCTTCAAGACCTTCCAGGAGCAGTTCGAACGGTTCATCTCATCTTTCCGGGGGTCTTGTATTGATAACAAACCTGCTCCCCTGATGCGTAACGAGAAGTGGGCTCAGAAGCTGTATAAATCAGTACCGCCCACGATTGAGGAAGCGATGCAGATGATCGGCTTCTATGTAAGGTACGTGTATGGCGAAACACCGCATGGAGGACTGGGAGGCAAGACACCCTGGCAGGTCTTCAGTTCTGCTCCTCTGCCATCCGACAGACTGGTGCAACCCGGGAAGCTGAACTTCATGATGCTCAGTGCCGAACGCAAGGCAGTCCGCAATGACGGTATCGTCTTCAATAAGCTCCGCTACTGGCATCCTGCCTTGATCGACCTGATCGGCAAGCCGGTGATCTTCCGCTACGATCTGGCTGATGCGAGATGGATACTGGTCTATGATACCAAAGACGTATTCATCTGCCAGGCAGAACTGCGGCAGACTCAGCATCCCTTCATCAAGCTGGCGATGGATCAGCCCATGGCACATAAAGCTCTCAAGCAAGAATACACCTATATCAAGAAGCTGCAGCGAAACACCGAGCAACGCTCCAAGATCTTCGTGAGAAAGAACCAGGAGACGGTCGATGCCCTGCTTGAGCCTTATCAGCGGTTAATAGCTGCCAGTGCGAACCCCACCTTTATCCAACCGCCTGCCCTTGAAGCACCTGAACCGGGTCCGGAGCAGTTCATCGCTAACCTGGAACATCAGGTAACCCAGCTTCTGGAAGACAGACAGGAACCGCAAATCCCTGAGCATAACGACAACCCACAGACTGATACCAAGGATGATGATCAACCCTTCGATTCCGGTATCGCTCTCAATGACAGTTTTAAAGAGATGTGCGACTTCATCGGCATCAAACAAGCAGTAAGGAGATAAGATGAAACAAGGTCAACTGATCAAAACCAGCAACGTCCTCAAAGCCGATGCCACGATCAAGTTCCTGCTCAACCGCCCCAAGTTGGAGATGGTGGGACTGGGACTGATCTATGGGAAACCCGGACTCGGCAAGACCACCTATGCCAACCGCATGGCTTTCAGTAACGGCTATATCTATATCCGGTTGGAAGCAACCACCACACCCAAGTCCTTCGCAGTGCAGCTGCTGACCTCACTCTACCGACGCTTCCATCTCGGTGAATACATCCCGGTGGGCACTGCCAACAACCTCTTCAAAGCCTGCCTGCAGGTCTTGGAGGATCATGAAGATACCATCATCGTAATCGATGAGATCGACTATGCCTTCCGGCTACCCCAGTTACTCGGAGCTATACGTGATATCGTGGATGAGACCCTGACGGTGGTGATCCTGGTCGGGATGCAGAATGCCAAGGATAAGCTGAACATGATCAATGAGTATTACTTTGATAGATGCAACAGCTTCTGCGAGTTCAGTTCCCTGACCAAGTCCGATATCAAAGCCATCGCCACTCAGGTGATGGAGGTCAAGGTCAGTCCGGAGATGGTGGAGATCATCTATCACCAGTGCGCGGGTAACCTGCGTAAGGCAATCAAGCTCATGCATACCTTGGAGATGGCGATCAGTAAGCAACCCGACCTCTCACTCTCGCAGATCAACTTCAGAGCCGTACTATGAGCATCCTGGAACTGGTGGAAAACTTCATTGACCATTACAACAAGCCCTTCTCGGCAGAGATGGTGGCAGCCTTGATCCAGAGAGATATAAGAGACATCGATCCGGTATTGGATAGCCTGCTTACCGAGAATCGCATTAAGCTGATCAGCCAGTCTGAGCGTATCTTTGCCCGGGCGAACCGTTATAATGCTCAGATCGGTTATCAACACTATAAGGGCTGGACCTTCGACCCAGGTGCAGCCCATCAACTGCTCGATGTCCTGGAACAGGGCAAATACAAGTCCATCCGGGACATCGCCCAAGCAGTTGGCAGATCAAGACAGTGGGTCTATATCTACCTTGAAGCCCTGGCATCCATTGAAGTGGTCGATCTGAGGAATTATGTCTATGTGGTTATCTCCCGCAAGAACGTCCCCAAGATCGGCAGAAAAGTAATCAAGGGTATCCTG
>JAUYAR010000074.1 GCA_030693415.1 Candidatus Cloacimonadaceae bacterium
GAAGAATAACTCACAGGATTCACGCGTATCCAGTGGCTTGTTGATCTGCACGAAAACTTCGCTTGGGGGGCATACTATGGAGGGGTGTAGCGCTATCGCAAAAAGTGGCAACCTAGTGTCAACTATATTAGGACTTGACAAGAATGGATTTTTGTAGCGCAGGATGCCGATCCTGCGAAGTGAATGGGTGAGCCCCTTGGTGGAGAACACAATATGTGCACAGAGACAACATTGTGAAGATGACATGTAGATTCTCCTGAGTTTATTTGTTTATATTACATGATGTTGTGCCGCCCCTGATGAGGGTGCCGCGTTGGAACCGACGGGGACGTCGGTAATTCCATGTTCAGTGCTACGGACTGGTCAAAGTTGAACCCCTATCTCATCTCTCATCTCTCATCTCTCATCTCTCATCTCTCATCTCTCATCTCTCATCTCTCATCTCTCTTCTCTCATCTCTCATCTCTCATCTCTCTTCTCTCATCTCTCATCTCTCATCTCTCATCTCTCATCTCTCTTCTCTCATCTCTCATCTCTCATCTCTTATCTCTTATCTCTTATCTCTCATCTCTGAACCACCTTTCCACCTTTCTCCTAAAAATACCTTAGCAATAAATACGCTGTCGAGATCAGCATCGCGTTAAGGGTGAAAATAGCGCCGATTTTGGTGAACTCCTTGAAACTGATATGAAATCCGCTGCGGTTGGCGATGCCCACCGCCACGATATTTGAGGAAGCTCCGATCAGGGTTCCGTTGCCGCCAAGGCAGGTTCCCAATGACAGTGCCCACCAGATGGGATGCATCATTTGAGGATTGTTTATATAGGTTCCGAGCTTTTCCACCATGGGAATCATCGCTGCGACGAAGGGGACATTGTCGATTAATGAGGAAAATAGCCCCGACATCCATAGGATGACCATCGAGGTCGAGCGCGGTTCGTTGTTGGTCAAAACGACGACCTGGTGGGCGACCATATCGATAAACCCTGTCTTGACAAGGCTTTCCACAATCATGAAGAGTCCGATGAAAAAGAAGATCGTCACCCAATCGATATCGTTGATGATCACGTGTTCCACTTTTTTGCGGTTGCTCAGCAGGAGCAGGATCAAGCCCGCGCTCATGGAAATGGTTGCGGTTTCCAGCTTCAGATATCCTTGCAGGACAAGCCCCAGGAGCATCAGAAAGAGAATGACCAATGCCCGAATGAGTAGCTTTCTATCCTTGATCAGGTTTCCTTCCTGATAGCTCATCAGTTTGGCGCGATTGGCGACGTTGACTTTCATCCCCTTGCGATAGAATAAGATGATGAGCAGTGTGCTGGATAACGTGATCAGGACGACCGGTGGGGTCAGATTGAAGAAAAAATCCAGAAAATCATAGTCCGTGGCGCTACCGATCAGGATGTTTGGCGGATCTCCGATCATCGTCGCCGCGCCACCCATATTGGAAGCGATGACCATGGTGATGATAAAGGGGACAGGGCTGATCTTGAGCTCGCTGGCGATCAACAGAATGATCGGCACGAGGATCATGATCGTGGTCACGCTGCCCAAAAAGGCGGAGACAAATGCCGTGATCAGAAACATATATGTCATAATGCGTATGGGGTTGCCTTTTGCCAGTTTGGCGGTTTTGATCGCGATATACATAAATAGTCCGGTCTGGCGGAGCACGGAAATCACCATCATCATGCCAATGAGAAAGAAGATCACATTCCAATCCACAGCGGTAAAAGCGTCGGATTGATCAACGATGCGAGTGAGAACGATGGCAAAGCCGCCCAACATGGCGGCAAGCATTTTATTGATCCATTCGGTGATGATCAACACATAAGTGATCACGAAAATCAGCAGAGCTGCAAGCATTAACATCATGGCGTCTAAGCCTTTATAACCTTTCTAAAAATATCCATCGACGTCACGATCCCCACAAGCTTGCCATTCTCCACCACAGAGAAAAAACGTTTGTTGTTATGGATCATTTCAAAGACGGCTTCGATGATCGAGGCAGAAGGGCTGAGCACGTCCACCTCGCGCTCCATGATGTCTGAAACCTTGAGCTGGTCTTCCTTTTCAAAGAGGCTTTCAAGGGGTTCGAAGGACTTGAGGAAGGCAAGGTTGTCCAGCATCATCAGATAGTCCGGTACTCCCACTTTCAGCACCTTGAGGATGTTCACTTCACCGAGGAAACGGTTGTTTTCGTCCACTACCGGAAGGTGTGAGATATTGTGGGTGTTCAACAGGTCGTCGAGTTTGCGCAAGCTGGTTTCAGGAGTGACGCGCACCGGATCGGAGATCATGATATCGCTGATGGTGAGCTCTTCCTTGACCTTGATCTGCATGCTCTTGAGCAGGTGGATCACGCTGTGTCCGTCGTTCTGGGAATGCAACTGCTGCAAGATTTCCGGATCCTTGGAGAGTTTCAAAAGCGTGGCAACGATGTTTAGATAAAGCTTTGAAGAGCTCTTGTCCGTGATAATCAGGCACACCCAGTGCACCTTTACGCCATCGTAGTCCAGGGGGTTTTGCAGAAAACAGATGGCAATGACGGTATCGTCAAACCCCTCCATGCGGATGTGAGGAATGGCGATGCCGGTGGGATAGGCGGTCGAAGAAACTCGATCACGCTCCAATATCATGTCCAACAACGGTTTGCCGCATTTTGGCAGATCATGCAAATGCAGAGCGCAGATCCGTTCCATCAAATGCTTATAGACCTCTTCGCGGCTCAGAATCTGCCGTTCGAAATATATCGTCTTGGCATCCAGAAAGTTCGCTAATAACACCTTTTACCTCGCAAACATATAGCTTTTGACGTCAATATCGCTTAAACGCGGATTTGGTCAATGGATTTATTTGCTTGAACAATAGTGGGTTCAGCATCGGACAGCGAAGCAGCTCTTCAGAAAAAGCTTTACAGGAACTACTCCGATCATAAGTTGTATCAAAATAGCCGGATAGCAGATGTCCGTCAACTCCGATAATAGTAGCAAGAGAGGTAAAGAAACTGGTGCGAACCCACAGCGGAAACAAAGACGCGAAACTCATAAAAGCCAAGCGGGAAAGCGATTCCGACGTGCGCAAGACCATGCGCATCTCCGTGACCGAGGGAATCTTTTCTCAGGTCTATGGCTCGCTTTCCACGATCGGGAGCGGGTTCATCACGAAGTTTATGCTGATCTTAGGCGCCTCGCCGCTTCAATTTAGCTTACTCTCCGCTTTGGGACAGGTCTCCGCTGTGTTTCAACCATTGGGAGTGGCGCTCACACATCGTCTGAAACGAAGAAAAGGAGCCTGTATCGCCATTACCGCGGTGGGCAGGTTCTTCACTTTCTTTCTCGGCTTGGCACTGCTTTTCCCCTCCGGCTCGCAAGGTATTTGGTTTCTTCTCAGCCTGCTATTTATCAGTGCCGGATTGCAAGCCACGGGCGCCAACATCTGGATCGCCTGGATGAGCGACATGATTCCGCTTTCCATTCGCGGCAGATTCTTTTCACGCCGCAACCAGA
Source organism: Candidatus Cloacimonadaceae bacterium (assembly GCA_030693415.1). Lineage (NCBI taxonomy): Bacteria > Pseudomonadati > Candidatus Cloacimonadota > Cloacimonadia (SeqCode) > Cloacimonadales (SeqCode) > Cloacimonadaceae (SeqCode) > Cloacimonadaceae bacterium (SeqCode). The sequence continues at coordinate 3,510 of JAUYAR010000074.1, forward strand.
TTATGCTGGTAGCGGGTTTGGTGGTGAGCTATATCGTCAGTTTCCACGTCGATCTGTTTGAAAAGACACAAGGTTGGGGCAGGGATTATCTCAGCTTTATCCATCTCGATGAGTGGTTTCGGGTGGAAAATCAAGCGTTTTTCCTCGGCATGATCTTCATTTTTGCCACATTGCTTTCGCTCTTTGGATTGACCATTCTGGCACGCCAACCGGAACGCGAAGCCCGCAAACTTGAGCTGCGTCCCCTCGTTCAGATCTACCTTGAACCCTTCAAGGACAAGAACTTCCGCCTATTGATGGTCTTTGGTGTGTGGTGGATGCTCGCCATCGGGGTCGGCAGCGCTTTTTGGGGTCCTTTCATGCTCAAGAAACTGGAGATGGGGCTCTTCCGCATGCAGCTCTATGGCACGCTGCACATGGCGGCTTCGCTGATCGCCTATAATTTTTGGGGACGTTTCATCGATCGCTATGGCAACAAAACGGCGATGAAGATTTGCGTGATTCTGGGTGGTCTGAACCCGATGTTTTGGCTTTTCCTGAGCAAGGAAAACTACAATCTGCTCTGGTTTGAAGCCGTCATCTCAGGTTTCATGTGGGCTGGAACAGCGATCATCACCACAAACTTTGTACTCTCGATTGCCGGAAAAGGCAAGGAACAAGTCTATTCCGGTCTCTATGGCGCCATCGCGGGAATTAGCATGATGACCTCGACCCTCCTGTCCGGCGTGTTCTATCCTTCTTCGCTGAATATCGGCATCCGCATCCTTGAACCCGAACAGGTCGTCTTTGGCATCGGCGGGATTTTACGCTGGCTCACGATCATTCCACTGATGGCGGTGCAGGAAAAACGCGCAGTTCCTCTCTATCGCGCTCTCAGCCAGGTGTTTAGATATATGTCCGAGATGGTTGCCTACCGGTTCAAACGTGGTTGAACGAGCAAGCTGGAAACCTCCTGCACTACGGTGAGTTTGGCTACGCGCCTGAATCAGGGAAAATTGATCTGGATGTGTTTCACCTCGGGATATTTTTCCAGGTGTTCACGAATCTCAGCGGCAATGTTTTCCCGCCATTGATCAAAGCTCATGATATTGAGATCGATGGTCACTTCTCCATCCGTGAAACCGACGTATTTAACCATCTTAAGGGTGATAATATCTTCTCCGACCTGGGGATAGATGATCTTTTTCAGCTCGTCCAAGATGGTGGGTTTGCCAAAATCCGGCACCTGTTTCAAGCCGTGGGCGATCTCATAATTGGAAATAGCGGTTTGGAGGGTGTCCGCCGCCAGGACTGAGCAATGCACTTTGACCGGAGGCAAGCCGTCAAGCGCTTCCATGGCGTCCCGCCAGCTTATCTTTTTGGCTTCTTCGAGTGTCTTGCCCTTTGCCAATTCGGTGATGATGGAGGCGGTGGCAATGTTTGAAGCGCAACCATAGGAAAGGAAACTGATATCGTCAATAACCCGGCTTTCTTCGTCGATCTTGAGATAGACCGTCACCTGATCTCCGCAAGCCGGACTGCCTTCAGTGGCGCTGGCATCTGGGTTTTCCAGCTTTCCAACGTTCTTGGGGTGCATGAAGTGGTCGAGCACTTTTTGCGAGTACTGCATCTATTTCTCCTGTTTGATAATTTGTTGGTAGAGGGGGCTGCGCGCACGAAGGGTAGCGGTGATTTCTTTCAGACGCAGCACGACGATGTCGATTTCATCCTTCGTATTGAAACGCGAAAGGGTAAATTTCATTGAGCCGTGGGATTGGACGTGGTTTTTGCCCATCGCCATCAGGACATAGTTCGCTTGCAGTCCCTGAGAGGCGCAAGCGCTTCCCGTGGCTACGGTTATGCCATTCAGATCCAGCATCATCGCGATCGCCTCGCCCTCAATGTAGGAAATGGTGACGTTCACATTGTGGCAGGCGCGTTTTTCACCCCGCGGACCATTGAGTTCGATGTGTGGAATATTCGTTTCGAGGGATGCCAAAAGATAGTCTGAGAGCCCGCGCAGATGTGCGATATTGGCGTTCAGATCAGCAAAAACGAGCTCAGCTGCCTTTGCGAATCCTGCCAAGAGCGCGATGCCGATGCCACCGGTCTGCAGGTTGTCGATCCTTGTCACCCCATGGATGAGCTGCGATAGTTTGATTCCGCTTTTTACGTATAGAGCGCCGACACCCTGAGGTCCGTGGATTTTGTGCGCGCTGATGGACATGGTGTCCACACCGAGGTCGAAAACATCCAAACGCAGCTTGCCATAAGCCTGGCAGGCATCGACGTGGAAAAATATCCTGTGGTCGGCGGAAGCAAGGATTTGTTTGATCTCCTCCATCGGCTGGATCGTTCCCACCACATGGTTGACGATGGTGGTCATAAACATGATCGTGTCCGGACGGATGGCGCTTTTCAGCTCCCTGAGATCGATGAATCCTTCTGCATCCGCGCTCAGATAGGTGATGTCAAAGCCTTGATTTTCCAGATAGTCGGCATTGGTCAGCAAATCAGGATAGTCCACGACGCTACAAATAATGTGCTTTCCAATCTTGGCGTTGGCATGTGCCAATCCCTTGATGGCGATGTTGTTCGCCAGTGTGCCACCGGAAGTGAAATGAAGCTCAATTGGATTTGCGCCGATGGATTTGGCGATTGCCGCGGCGAAAGAATTGATATTGGCACTGCTTTGCTCGCCCGTGCTCACGAAACTTGAGGGATACCAGAATTGCTCTTCCCAATAGGGTTTCATCGCTGCTAACACTTCAGGCGCGAGGGGAGTGGTCACGCAGTTGTCCATGTAGATGCTGCCGCTTTTCATTTCTTATCTCCTTTGTAGATTTTGTGGATTTTCTTCAGATTATAGCTTTGGAAGAGCTTGCGCTGCTTGGCGGAAAGCTCGTCGAAAAAGGGACTGAATTGGCATCCCAAGCCCAGACAAAAGCGTTCGCGATCCCCCGCGCAGGAAAGCATTGAGGCGTCGTCAACCGCTTCCATGACGTCCAATAGAGTGGTCTCCTCAGCTTTTTTTGCGAGGATGTATCCACCGTGAGCGCCGGCGCTGCTGATGATCAGTTTTGCCGCTTTAAGCGCACCTAAAAGGTGCTCGACATATTTTTTGGGCAGGTGTTGACGCTCGCAGATCTTCTGCGCGGAGATTTGTCCGCCATCGGCGTCAATCATCTCTATCAAAGCCCTCAGGGCATATTCGGTACGTGTATTCACAGCCATTGTTTCCATCCTTATGGATTGCGTTTATTACATACTAATTTGATATGCTATCCCGTCAAGAGAAATCTCGCTTTTCATGGCGTTCTTGACAGAATTGGCAGCCATCAGATTCTTACCCAAAAATAAGAATAGACGGGAATCGCGATGATCGAGATCAAAAGACTGAGCTGCGGCTACACCGATCAGATGGTGCTGAAAGGCATGGATTTGTGCCTTCGGGAGGAGGACTTTGCCGTGTTGGCGGGTCCCAACGGAGCCGGCAAATCCACTTTGCTCTATGCCATGCTCGGTTTCATCACTGCGCAACAGGGCAGCATCTCGTTCTATGGCAAAGACTTGCATCGCTACAAACGGGTCGCGCTGGCAAAGCTGATCGCCTTTGTTCCGCAGGAGAGTTTCTTTGAATTTGACTATCCTGTCGCCGAGATCGTATTGATGGGGCGCTATCCATATCTGGGAGTGATGCAGTCTTGGCTGCCGGAGGATCGTCTCATAGTGGATAAAGTGTTGGCGCAGCTTGGACTCGAGAGCTTTTCAAAACGCTATTTTTCCGAGCTCAGCGGCGGCGAAAAACAGCAGGTATTGATTGCCCGCGCCCTGGCTCAGGACACCAAGTTTATCTTTTTGGACGAAACTCTTTCCCAACTCGATATCAACCATCAGATCGAGATCATGAACCTGCTGCGGGAGATACACTTAAACCACGGCAAAGGCGTGCTGTTGATTTCCCATAACCTGAATCTGGCAGCGAACTATGCCGGTAAAATGATCTTCCTCAAAGATGGATGCGTCCTCGCCGACGGAAACCCGAAAGACCTGATGCAGCCACAACTTTTGCGGGAACTCTTTGGCATCGAGCTGCAGACGATGATCAATCCCCTCTCCGGCATGCCCAATATCATCTATCCCGGCAAAGCCCTCTAAAGCCTCTATGCGCGGTATGTTTATCCTGCTCTGGTGTGTGGTTTTCCTGCCTTTAACGGGGATAAACATCCGCGGCAAGGTTGTTGATGAAGATGGCAAGCCGATCGAGAGGGTGAGAGTAAGCGATAACTTTATCAGCGTTCTCAGCCGGAAGGACGGAGCTTTTAGTGTCAACACTCAAGGCGATTCGCTGTTTTTCTCAAGGATTGGTTTCGAGCTCAAAAGCATTTCTATCAAAGTATTAACTGATAAAGTAGTCCTTGTCCGCCGCCCCCACGCGCTGCCCAAAGTTCTGGTTTCCGGCAACGCGATCGAGATTTTCAGCAGCTCCGGCGACCTTGTTTCCATCCCCATTGATCCTGACCGCCATTATTATTCCGCTTCGCAGATGATCCTCGAAGGCAGCGGCATGCACAGCGCGGACATCCAATTGCGCGGAGAAAGACAGACCCTTTCCATTTTGGGAAACCTTTCCAGGCACAGCCTCATCATGCTCGACGGAGTTCCCCTAAACCCTCTGGGACAAGCATTTGACCTCTCCATGCTCGATCCGGCAAACATCGAATCCATCACCTTTATCAAAAACAACGCCTCGGTCTATGGAGGTGGATCCGCGATCGGCGGCATCGTGCAGATCACCTCAAAGAAAGCGGTGTTGGCGCACAAACAGGATTTTTCCTCCTCAATTGAGCTCGGCTCATACGGCTATGCCAAAACCGTTTTCTCAGTAGGGTTAGCCAGTCCGTTGGCAAGCTTTCGCCTGCAGGTAAGCAAGTTCAACGCGGATAACGACTTCCAATACAAACTGCCGCCCTGGTGGGCACCAGACAGCATCGTCATTAGGGAAAACAACGCCAAGCGCCAAAGCAGCATTTCCACATCCGCCGTCACTCGCTATAAAGACCTGATTTTAAGCTATTCCGGGGATTATGATTCCTTCCATCGCCAGCTTCCCGGCAACACCAATTTCACCGAAATCTACCGCCATGCCTTTCTGGAAGGTTGGTCAAACCGCAACAAACTGATGCTCAGCGCCCGCCCTTTGGGGCTGAATCTGCAAAACATGATCTGGTTCAGCGCGGACAACACGGTCTATAACAACACCCGCGCGCCATTGCCGGTATTCTTTTCGCACTACCGTCAACGCACGCGGAACCTGGGTTTGCGCGGCAACCTCAGCTATGAAAAGGGTATGATGCAAGGCGGGCTCGCTGCGGAAGTCGGCTCCCAAAGCTACGAAAACCGCAATCTGCTCAATCCGTCCGGCAATATCGCCTCGCAAAGCGACTTAGCCAATGCCTCCATCAAAAGCCAGGCAAAGCGGGAATTTGGCATCTATGAACTGCTCGCTTCCGGCGCCCTTCGCTATGATTATACGAAACGTGAGGATCATCTTACCGGTCGCGCGGAACTCGTCCTTTCCCGTTTTGGCTGGATGCAAAGCCGCTTGGGAGGTACATTCGGCACTTCCTTCGCCCTCCCTTCGCCCTATGATCTTTATTGGAAAGGAGATTCCCAGGCGATCGGCAATCCAGACCTCGTCAGCGAAAGCTCCCAAGGCTGGCAGATCTGGCTGGAAATGATGCCGCCTATGAGCATCCTCAAACTCGCATACAACGACAACCGCATCGACCAACTCATCCAATGGCGCCAAGTTCAAATGAACGGAAATGCCTGGAAACCGATGAACATCGGCAGCGCCCGCATCGCCAATTTTGACCTGAGCGGCGAATTCAAACCCTTTGACTGGTTGAAACTCAATACCAACGCCCTCTTCACCAAAGCAAAAGATATTAGCACACTGGCTTTCGCGGACGCGCCAAACCTGATGTACACACCCCAAAGCGTCTTCTCCGCCGGCGCGGAACTGAAATATAAAAACATCGCCTTCAGAGCGAAATACAGTTTTAGCGGAAAACGCTGGACGACCCCGGACAACCTCCTCGATCCCCTTCCCGCCTATGATCTCACCGAAGCGGGCATTTCCACTGGATTCAAATATGCCGGTTGGCGCATCAGCCCCCAGCTCAATATCTACAACCTTTTAAATAAGGAATATTCCGTCTATCCCTATGTCCCCCAACCCGGTATCGCCTTCTACGCCGGCATTTTAGTGCGCAGCGGTGAGTAGGAAACGGCAGCGTAAAACTAAAAAATCACTCCATAGCTTTGACTTAAAACTCCGCCTGTCAAGGATTTAGCGCAACTGTCAGATTCGGCGGCGGAGTTTTGAGTTAAAGCGAAGGCTTAAAAAAAAGCTCCAGGAAGCTCAAACAAGCTCCCAATTGATGAGTCCCTAATTGTTATATTTTTCAATCTCTTGCCATTTCCTCCTCTTCCCACAGCGTCAATCAAGCCTTAATCAAGCGTTAATCAAGCGTAATTAAACTAACGCTTGATTAACGCTTGATTAAGGCTTGATTAACGCAGCCAAGTGGGAGAGCGGTGTAGTGCAGCATGCCGATGCTGCGGAAACGAGAAACTGGAGACGAGAAACGAGAAACTGGAAACGAGGGTGTGGACAGGGTGAGCAGGTGAGCTGCAGAGTGGGGTTCACCCGTTCACCGACAAACATCTCTCATCTCTCATATCTCCACCCTTCCACCTTCCACCTTTTCACCTTTTTCACGTGAGATTAAAATTAGCGCTTGACAAGGAATGCTGGTCTAAAATTGTGGCTACCTCTAAATATATTAAAAAAAGGTGGTGATTTGTTTGCCGACAGTCGTAGCTAAAGAAACCGAATCCTTCGATTTTTTGTTGAAAAGATTCAAGAAGAAGTGCGAAAAAGCCGCTATTCTATCTGAGATAAAGAAGAACCAAGCCTATGAAAAGCCCAGCGTGAGGAAAAAGCGCGAAGCCAACGTCGCACGCCGCAAGATGCTGAAAGTCCAACGCAGAATGCAACGCTATATGAAATAATAGTTTTAGGCGTTTCAGATCCAAAAATTGATAAGCTACAGGGATTCGTCCCTGTTTGCTTTTTCTTGATGTTATGTGTTTTAGTAATGTAAATAACAGAAGCCAAAGAAGTTGAAGTAAATCGTGCATCAGTCATATAGACTATAAACAGAAACTATTATAGATTATTCAGAAGCTGTTATAGTTAACAATAAAGCCACATAGATTATTCAACGGTTTCAAAAGGGAGTGAACTATGGGAATCATCGATTATGCGATCCTGGTTTTTCTGCTCGCAGCTCTGATCATGGGCTGGCGCAAAGGATTGGCGGGAGCTTTGATCAATCTTGCCGGGCTGGTGGCGACCTTCTTTTTGGTGAGCCACTATTATCCACTGGTGAGCAGCAATCTGATGCTCAAATATCACTTGGGCAAAGGCTGGGCTGTCTTTCTCGCGGTGATTATCATCGTTCTGCTCATCGCCGTGGTCGGCAGGCTCGTGATCTATCTCTGCAACCGTCTGTTGAAAGTGATACGTCTGAGCTATCCAAACAAGCTGTTGGGCATGGTCTTCGGCTTTGTCAACGGACTTTTGATCCTGATTATTCTCACCGTCGTGCTGGATTTTTTCCCCCACGTTTCCAGTCCGCTGAAAAACTCTTCCAAACACCGCGTCTATGCCGGGGTCGATCTGCTCAAGGACGAATTGTTTGGCAAGCTCAAGCTCCAACGTCAGCTTAAACATCTTGAATTGCTCAAGGAAAAGAACAAGAAAGCGATAAATCCCAATAAATGAACATCCGATATGGCGACTTGGAATACGATGCCCTGAGGGCTCATATCATCCGTCTGTGCCACAGCGGATTGGGAAAGGAGCGCGCGCAGGAATTGGCTCCTTTCATCGGGGAAAAGTGCATCACTAAGTCTCTGGCATTGATCTCCCAGATTCAGGAATGCCTGCGGCGGGGGCTGGATTTCAATTTCGAAGACCTCTGTCCGGTGGAGAAACTCTTTGTCAGCGCGGAATTCAGCATATTCGGTTTCGAAGAGTTTCGCACTATCTATCAAAACACCAGGCTTTCCAATGTCATCAGCCGGCACCATGAAGATCTGGATGATTTTCGGGAACTGCATATCCAAATCAAACGTCTGCAATATCTTCCGGAGATATGTGCCCGCTTTGACCAGATCTTTGATGCCGAAGGAGAAGTGTTGGACAGCGCTTCGCCGGAGCTGGCACGCATCCGCAAACGGGCTCAATCTCTGCGCGGAAGCATCCTCAAGACAATGCAGAACATGATGTCGGACAGCCGTTTCGAGCGTTTTCTGCAGGATAAGTTTGTGACTCAGCGGGAAGACCGTTTCGTATTGCCGATCAAGGAAGGCGCCGCTGCTAACGTTCCGGGCATCGTGCAAAGCCATTCCGGCAGCAAATCCACCCTGTTTATTGAGCCGGAAAGCGTCGTTCCGCTCAACAACGAGCTTCAGATGATCAAGCAGGAGGAAAAACGTGAGATTTATCGCATCTTCAGCGTCTTCACTACTGAGATCAAAGCGCTGCGGGAAAGCATTTTAGGCAACGTATCCATCCTCGCGGAGCTGGATTTTCGGTATTCCTGCGGCAGATTCTCAAACACCATCGGCGCCAGGATTCCGCGTATTGTCCATGAGCCGATACTGGAACTGAGGACAGCGCGCCACCCGCTTTTGATCCTCAAGCTGGGCAATGTCCGCGAAGTCATTCCCTTCGATCTTTCCCTCGGAAAAGACTATCGGATCGTCATCCTCAGCGGTCCCAATACCGGAGGGAAGACGGTGCTGATGAAATCCGCCGGGTTGATCACTCTGATGGCGCTCTCCGGATTGCCCGTTCCCGCAGATGAGGACAGCAAGATCGGTATGTTTGAAAGCGTGTTTGCCGATATCGGCGATGATCAATCGATCGAAAACGCGCTTTCCACCTTTTCCTCACACGTGGAGAAGATCCAACGCATGCTCACTGAAGCCGATGAAAACAGCTTGGTTTTGATCGACGAAATCGGTGCCGCCACCGATCCACAACAAGGTTCGGCACTCGCGCAGGCGATCCTGGAACGCTTCGGATCCATTGGCAGCCGCTTGATCGTGACCACGCATTATACTGCGCTCAAAATCTTTGGCGAGCAAACCAACGCCGTGGTGAACGCTTCCATGCAGTTTGATCTCAAGAGTTTGCATCCCACCTTTCGTTTCAGCATCGGCTTTCCGGGGGACAGCTTTGCCATCGAAGTGGCATCCTCGCTGGGCATGGAAAGCTCCCTGATCGAACGTGCAAAAAGCCTCAGCGGCAGCCAAAACACCCAATTCACCGAACTACTCAAAAAAATGCAGGATGAAAAGAAAGCCCTCGCCCGCGCCACTTATGAATTTGAACTGAAGACCCGCAATCTCGCAACCCGCCTGACAGAAGCGGAAAGCAAAGAGGCAAAGCTGGAGGAAGAGCTCAAAGCCCGGCGTCAAAAATATATCAAAGATCTGCAAAACGAGCTTATAGCCCAGCAAAAGCTCTATACAAAAGAACTTGAGGAATTGAAGACCCTTGAGCGCGGAGAACGCAAGTCCGTTTCGGAAAAGAAATTGCATGCGATAAATGAGCGCCTTGACGAGGTGCGCGAAGAACTCGTTTCCGCATCCTCCGAAAAACGCAAGAAAGTCTTTCAGGCAAAGCCCGGAGACCGCGTTTGGCTGCCGGGATTTCAGACCGAAGCCACGGTGCTGGAGATTCGCGATAATCAAGCGTTGGTGGATATGAACGGAATCAGTTTCAAAACGCCGGTGGACAGTCTCTTCGAGGCGAATCAGGCGGCGGAGAAAGAACCCGCGCAAAGCTATGGCTTCGTCCATGCCGATGTGCATGCCCGCTTTGAACTGAAACTGTTGGGATTGACCTTTGACGAAGCTCAGCCCCTGATCGACGAATTTATCGACGATGCCGTCATCGCCGGCTTGCACAATCTGCGCATCGTGCATGGCAAAGGCACCGGCATCCTGCGCAGCAAAGTGCGTGATTATCTTTGCCGCAAGAAACAGGTGCTTGGTATAGACACTCCGCCGATGAACCAGGGCGGCAGCGGTGTGACGCTGGTTAAAATATAGATGGATAATAATTTAATAGATCAGATCAGACATGCGAACGACATCGTGGAAGTGGTTTCAGGCTACCTCCCGCTGAAACGCGCCGGTGTAAACTGGCGTGGAATCTGTCCTTTTCATCAGGATACCCATCCCTCAATGAACGTCAATCAGCCAAAACAGATCTTCAAATGTTTTGCCTGCGGCAAGGCCGGCAACGTTTTCACTTTCGTGCAGGAATATGAGCACGTCACTTTCATGGAAGCGGTCAAACGTCTCGCTGCCCGGGTCGGAATCACGATTCCGGAATATGAGCGCAAGAAACCGGAATCCACCAAGCGGGATCAGCTCCTCAAAATCTATGCTGCCACCGCCGCCTTCTTTTCCGAAAACCTCTTCAAGCATGGCGAACAGGTGCTCAAATATCTCTTTGACCGTTCTATCACCTCCGAAACGGCAAAAACACTTGGCATCGGTTATGCCCTGAACAGCGAAAAAGCGCTGCTTAACCATCTGATGAAAGAAGGCTTCGCAGTCGCGCTGCTCAAGGAAAGCGGACTCTTTGGGAATTATTCCGGAAACCTCGTGGATATGTTTCGCGATCGCCTGATGTTTCCCATTCACAACAACATCGGCGAGGTCATCGCCTTCGGGGGCAGAGAGCTTTCCGGCAAGGACGAACGCAAATACGTCAATTCCCCCGGCACCGAACTCTATACAAAAGGCAAGGAGCTCTACGGTCTTTTCAAAACCAAATATGATATCGGCAAAGCGGGTTATTCACTCGTCTGCGAAGGCTATTTTGACTTTTTACGTCTCTTTGAAACGGGTTTCACCAATGCCGTCGCCACGCTCGGAACGGCGCTCACCGAGGATCAGATTTATCTCCTCAACCGCTATGCCCAGAGAGTGAACATGCTCTATGACGGGGACGACGCCGGTATCCGCAATGCCATTCGCGGCGCGCTGCTGTGCCTGGCAAAGGGTATGGATCCGCATATCGTGATCCTCCCGCCCAAGCTGGATCCGGATTCCTTTATCCTCCAAAACGGCAAAGACGCGATGCAGGAACTCATCTCCGGCGCACAAGCCATAATTGGCTTTATGGCGGGGACAGACCGCATCAAGATACCCGTCAACGAAAGGATAGACCAGCTTCTGGACGCCATCCGCGGCATCAAAGACCCGGTGCGAAAAGAGCTGCTCATCAAAGATATTTCCGAAGCTTTTTCCATCTCTGCCGCCGCCTTGAGCACAAAATTGCGCCAAAGCAGCCGCACGCCCTATCAACCCGAACCGGAAAAAGCCGCTCCCGCACAAAGCGGCTTGCCGGAAAACAACGAGGAGCGCTATCTGCTCATTTTAGCACTAAAAGACAAGGATTCCTACAATTTACTTGCAAATGAGCTCAACACCGATTACTTTAATAATAGACTCTATCGGGACGTCTTCAAACATCTCGTCACAAATGTGTCCGAGAAAGCGATCGACGATCCCGCCACCATACTGGATGATATTGAAAATAAAGAAATAAGGGATAAAATAGCAGAATTTCTGTTTGAAGATTTGCAAATGATGCGCTTTGAAGATGCCTTGAATCAGGTGAAAATACGGAAACTCCAGCGAGACTTGGAGAGCATAGACCGTAAAATTATGTCAGAGCCGACCGATTTGGAACTCCTCAAGCAGAAAGAACGCCTCGCGTCCCAGTATCGCAGGATGACCCGCAAGGTCGTCCACAAAATCCTGTATTGATATGCACAGCCTTTTGAAGGAGCATGGATGATTACATACAACGAATGTTTGAAAAAACTGGTCGAACTCGGCAAAGAGAGCGGCTATATCACCTTCAAACAAATCAATGACATTCTGCCCAATAGTCCGTTTTTTCTGGACAAGGTGGATGACATTATTTTTGATCTTGGGCAGGACGGCATCGAGATCATCGACGAAACCGAAAAGCGCGTCACCAAAGGCGGAGTAGCAATCCGCAAACCCGCAGCGCCGAAGAAATTCAAGACCAAACGCTATTACGACGATCCCGTGCGCATGTATTTGAGGGAGATGGGCAGAGTCCCCTTGCTCGATCGCGAAGGCGAAGTGCGCGTGGCAAAAAAAATCGAAACCTATCAGAAGATGATCAACCAAAACGTCTTCAAATCCGGCAGCACCCTACGCGAAATGTATAACTTTCTGCATCGCTATCGCGAACGTCGCGTCCGCCTCGATCAGATCTTCAAGGTCGATATCGGTACCTGGATCGATAAAAACCAGGATATCAAGCTCATCGACCAATTCAAGGAAATTCTCAAAAAGAATGATGGGACTTTCGACAAAATTGGCTCAATCCTCGATCATTGCGATTTTGACGATACCGGCACCGCCAACCGTCAGGAAGAGATCGACGCCCTGCGGGACGACATGATCGCCACCTTCGGGATGGTGAACTACAACGACAAATTGATCAAACGCATGGTCTATCGCGTGCGCAGCCTTGTCGAACGCATCGAGGAAAGCTATAACAGCATCACCGATCTCACCCGCATCAAACGTTATACGATCGATGAGATCTGCACCTTCGGGCGCCGCGCCAAGAAGTCCGACGAGGACTTTGATGAAGTGCACTCCGAGACGAATATGGATCCCAATATCTTCGTGGAGACCCTGCGCAAGATCAAAAACGCCCGACGCAAGATCCGCCGTGTGGAACTCGAAACCAAGATGACCGGCAACGAGCTCGTCTTTCTGCTGCGCGAGATCGACCGCGCCGAACGCAACAAGGAAAAAGCCCAGAACGAGATGATCGAAGCAAACGTCCGCCTCGTGATCTCCATCGCCAAGCGCTACAATAACCGCGGACTCGAATTTCTCGATCTCATCCAGGAAGGAAACACCGGGCTCATGCGCGCCGTGGAAAAGTATGACTATCGCAAAGGCTATAAATTCAGCACCTACGCCACCTGGTGGATTCGCCAGGCGATCACTCGCGCCATTGCTGATCAGGCTCGCACCATCCGCATCCCGGTGCACATGATCGAATCCATCAACAAGATCAACCGCACTTCGCGGCGTTTGATGCAAAAACTGGGACGCGATCCCTATCCCGAAGAAATTTCCGAAGTGCTGGATATGCCCCTTGAAAAGGTCAAGAATATCCTCTCCATCTCCAAGGAACCCGTCTCGCTGGATAAACCCATCGGGCACGACAGCGAAGACAGCATCCTGGGCGACTTCATCGAAGACCGCACCATCATTTCACCCGAACGCCTTGCCGAACGCAGCCTGCTCAAAAAACAGGTGGACGAAGTGCTCAAGACCCTCACCACCCGCGAGGAACGCGTCATCCGACTCCGCTTTGGCATCGACGACGGCTATCACCGCACCCTCGAAGAAGTGGGAAACATCTTTCAGGTCACCCGCGAACGCATCCGCCAAATCGAGGACAAAGCACTCAAAAAACTGCGTCATCCCTCCCGCGCCGTTATCCTCCAGCAATTTCTGGATAATTTTCACGTAAAATAGCATCAAGGCTATAAAAAGATATATATGCATATATGGAGCAAGCATTTAGCTTGCTACATTTTTCGTTACTGTAAAGCTGATCGCCTCAACTGTCAGTGCTGTTCATCACCCGAGGCAGTGAAACTCAGTGTTTTTCCTTGCACAATTCGATCAGGACGCCCATGCTGGATTTGGGATGGAGGAAGGCGATCTCGGCACCGTGGGCTCCGGGGCGTGGTTCTTTGTCGATGAGTTGGACGCCTTGGGCTTCAGTGGCGGAAAGCGCTGCGGGGAGGTTGTCCACGGCAAAGGCGATGTGTTGGACGCCTTCGCCTCGTTTTTCGATGAATTTTGCCACGGGGCTGTCCTCGCTGGTGGGGGCGAGAAGTTCGATGCGGGTGTCTCCACAGGGGAAGAAAGCGACTTTTACTTTTTGACTGGGAACTTCCTCGATGGCTTCGAGAGTGAGTCCGAGCTTTTCATAGAAGGCGATTCCGGCATCCAGATCTTTGACCGCGATGCCGATGTGACTGATGCGTTTGATCATGTTTTATCTCCTGAAAAAAAAGCAGGGAGCCCGTTTCAGATGAAATCGGACTCCCTTATATCGGTTATATTTTTACTTATGGTAGTTTTTTGCCAGATCGAAGCCCAGCTTCATCGCCTTATGATTGAGATCGACGAATGCCGGCTTGACGGATTCGGCAATAGATTTTTCCAGCGAGCTTTCCTTGACGATGCCGGTGATCTTGACCAGAAACGCCAAGGATAGAATATTTGTGGTGATGGGGCTGCCCAGCTTCTCTATTGCGATATCCGTGAAAGGCAGTTCATAGGTGTTTTCCGCTACGAGAGCGAGGTTTTTGACGTGGGTGGTATCGATGATGAGGATGCCTTCTTCGCGCAGGTCAAAGAGATATTTGTCGCAGGCTTCCTGAGTGAGGGAAAGCAGGCAATTAAAGTTAGTGGCTTCCGGATAATAGATCTCCTGTTCGCTGATGATCACGTCCGCGCGGGAAAATCCACCGCGTGATTCGGGACCATAGCTCTGAGTCTGAGTCACCCGTTTACCATCGATCACGGCAGCCCTGGCGAGGATGATCCCGGCAAGGATCAAACCCTGTCCGCCACTGCCGGATAGGCGAATTTCATAGTTCTTCATTTTTCCCCTCCGCCGTTTTGACCCGTTCGACCAGCTTGGCATATTCAGCGCAGAATTCGGGACGGATATCCCTGCGCAGTGTTCCGCGGATGATCTTGCCTTCCACCTTTTCCGGAGGAAGCTTGTCCACCGCGGTGAGGGGGATGGAGTTGTCCCGCATATCTTTCATCATCTGAGGCGCGCCGCCTTTTTTGTTCAATCTGCCATAGATGACCGGGCAGGCGCTGATCACTTCGACAAGTGAGAAACCGGGATGATTGATGGCGTCTTTGACCATGCCCTGGACTTCCTGGGTGTGGAAGGCGGTGGTTCTGGCGACGTGTGAAGCCCCGGCGCCCATGGCGAGCTCGCAGATATTAAACTCCGGCTCGATGTTTCCATAGGGAGCGGTGGTGGCGATCGCTTCTTGCGGAGTGGTCGGACTGCACTGTCCGCCGGTCATGCCATAGATGAAGTTATTGATCAGGATCACACTGAGGTCGATGTTGCGCCGTGCGGCATGGATCAAGTGATTTCCACCGATGGCGGTGCAATCTCCATCTCCGGTGACGACGATCACCTTCAGGTGCGGTTTATAGAGCTTCACGCCCGTGGCATAGGCGATCGAACGACCGTGCAAAGAGTGCAGGGTGTTGAAATCGACATAGACGGGCATGCGCGATGAGCATCCGATTCCGGAAACCATCACGATATCATCGCGGTCGATATTCATAGACGCAATGGCGCGGATGATGGCACCAAGAACGATGCCAATGCTGCAGCCGGAGCACCAGACGTGGGGAAACTTCTTATCGTGGCGAAGGTATTCGTGGATAATGCGTTGCGGTATGGTGGCCATGATCAGCTCACCTCCTTGATCTTTCTGAGGATGTCGTTCGGGGAAAGGAGCTGTCCGTTGACCCTTTGCAGAGAGATGACGTTGCTTTCGCTCTTGTCCTTTGTGAGGCGTTGGATCTCGTGAATTAGCTGTCCCTGATTGAGTTCCGGCACGATCACGGTTTCCACGTTGCGCAGCATTTTGCGCACTGCGTCATCCGGGAAGGGCCAGATTGTGAGAGGACGTAGCAACCCCACCAGGATGCCTTCTTGGCGTGCCATGGCGATCGCAGCTTTGGCGGCGCGGGAAACGATTCCGGCGGCAAAGATGGCGATCTTGGCATCTTCCATTTTGTGGCTTTCGATCTGAACCAGGTCGCGAATGTTATAGGAGATCTTCTTTCTGAGGCGTTCCATCATCTCTGCGGCTTCCGTGGCTTTGTTTGTGGGGAAGCCGTGGACATCGTGGGTGAGCCCGGTCACGTGGAATCTATAGCCTTCCCCATAGCTCGCCAGCGGGGAAAGGTATTTCTGATTTTCATCATAGTGTTTGTACCAGTGCGGCGGCACGGTTGGTTTGATGCGAGAGATCACGCGCACGTTTGCCATATCAGGCAGTCTCACCGCTTCGCGCATGTGTCCGAGCACTTCGTCCAACAGTAGTATCACGCAGGTGCGGTATTTCTCGGAAAGATTCACCGCGCGGATAGTGAGCTCATAGCTTTCTTTGACGGAATCCGGATAGAGCACGATCGCCGGTGAATCACCGTGTGAGCCCCATTTTGACTGCATGATGTCACCCTGTGCAGGGCTTGTCGGCATGCCTGTCGAAGGTCCCATTCTCTGGACGTTGACCACCACGCATGGCGTCTCCGTGATCTTGGCAAATCCAATGCCTTCCTGCATCAGCGAGAATCCGGGACCGGAGGTTGCCGTGAGCGCTTTTGCGCCTGCCAACGAAGCTCCGGTGATGGCACAGATGCTGGCAATTTCGTCTTCCATTTGAATGAAGACTCCGCCGCGTTTGGGAAGTTCCAATGCCAATATCTCCGCGATTTCCGTGGAAGGAGTGATCGGATAGCCGGCAAAGAAATTCACTCCGGCATCCAGAGCGCCATAAGCGACCGCTTCATTGCCCTGCATGAGGACAACCTTGCGTTCGCGCTTGGTTTGCAGCTCTGTGAGCACGGATTCCTGCTTCTTTGTTTCGGCTTTTTTGGGTGTTGTTTCAGTGGTTTTGGCTTTCATGATGTTTCGTTCTCCTCAGCGGTCTTTGGCGCCAGTAATGGCAAAGTCCGGACAGAGACGGTCGCAGGTCTCGCAGTGAATACATTTCTCCGGTGCAGCGACGTAGGGCGAGCCATCCGGTTTCCGCCCCAAACATCCTGTGGGACAGAAAGCTACGCAGATGCCACACTTCTTGCACCAGTTGTAATAGATCAATACCGGGGAATCGTCGTCTCCCGGAGCTTTGACTTCGGTGGCTTCCACCTCCATCTTTTCCGGTGCGTCTTCTTCCCTGATAATCATGCCCGCACGATCTTTCGTGACTTTCTTAGGCATCATACCTCCATGTTCTATTTTTTATAGTCCTATTTAAGCATTAGCATTTTATGTGTTTTTGAGATATTTGTATCGGTAACTAACCTATAGAAATAGATTCCAGATGCAACGGTCTTTTTGTGTTCATCTGTTCCATCCCAGAGCACATTCGACATTTTACTATTGATGGAAATGGTTTTCACCCGTTCCCCTTTGATATTGAAGATAGATATCTTGCCTTCTGCATATACCTTCGGAAGAGTATATGATATTGTCACGGTTGTCTTAAATGGATTGGGAAAACTGCTCAATTGAATATGGGGTGGATTTATATTTGTATCATCTATATTCTCAGTTGGTGGGTAAGGTAAAAAATTACCGTTCCCATCGTTGAAATTCAGATACAATAAGCCCCGGTTGTTCTCATAGTCGTACGCAATAGCCAAGATATCAAGATAGCCATTATGGTCTAAGTCCGCAAAAGATTTTGGATTACCTCCTGTTGAATAATGAAGTATCTTCGGTTCTGAAAAAGTAAAATTCCCCAGATTGGTTACTAACTTATTGGCAAGCAGAAAATCAGGGAGATTGTCATTATTGTAATCAAATACCGAGAGTCCGCTGGGGAAAGAATAGATGCGTTGAAACCTTAGAGAAAACTGCCCATTCTGGTTTTCGTAGATTCGGAGGGTGCAGTCATCGCCCATGGGTGGGATAAGGTAGGTTACAATATCATTATCGCCGTCATTATCAATATCACATATTGCAGATTCGCTTGCCATACCACCGTTGTCAATAATTGTAGGATGCCAGGTTCCATTGATGTACGAAAACATGGTTAATGGCCATCCTGAGATTAGGATGTCATCTATTCCATCACCTGTTAAATCTCCATTAGTAATTGCCTGTGGTGAGAAACCGAGATTCATGGAAATCGGTTCAGAAAATTGATTATTACCCAAATTAATCGCAGCTGTCCACAAATCATTTGGATTTGAAGCGAAGGCCGGATCATCGAGTCCATCTCCATTTACATCAGCACATGTAAACCAGAAATAAGTTGTATTCCATATTGTTGTCAGAAGGTGATCGGTCGGGGCATCGTAGTAACCCATGTTATTGTAGAACACTCTCATGTAATGATGAGGAGTGGCATCGTGATACTCGCCATGGGTGATCACAAGATCCGGGTAATTATCTTCGTTCATCTTAGCAAATTTAATAGTTTCTACATACGCAGGTTGCACATAAGATGTATCAATTGATGCGAAGGTTCCATTGTGGAAATTACGCAAGAGTGTAATGGCTGGATTATTGTTAACATCTCCCCCTGTATTACTATGCCCGATGGCAACATCTATCCTTCCATCCAAGTCAATATCTGATACATCTATAGACAGTGGCAATCTCGGGATGTAAACCACGAGTGCAGACAGACTGCAGAATGATATGATAAGGAATACAGGTATTAAAGTAGTCACTTTTATTAAACCTTCTGCAATTTCATGAATAGCATTTTATGTTTTTTCAATTTAGTGATTTGCTATCGCCTTTTTGAGGAAGTTGCCAAGGCGTTCACAGCCTTCGCGGTTCTTTTCGAGGCTCTCGTAGGAAAAATTGAGCCGCATCGTGTTCGTTCCGCTGCCGTCGCAGAAGAAGGAAACCCCCGCGACGTAGGCAACGTTTGCTTCATTGATGCAATCGAGCAGCAGGGCATTGGTATCCAGATATTCCGGACCGCGAGCCATAAGGAAAAGCCCGCCTTGCGGGTGAGTCCAGCTAAACTCTTCCGGCATAAACTGCTTGAGGGATTCCAGCATCACTTTTTGCTTGGCGCTATACATCTCCGCGATCTGCGCTATCTTGGGATCGAGCAAACCTTTTTCGATATAGCGGGCGGCGATGCGTTGGGTGAAGGGAGGCGTGCAAAGGTCCGTAGCTTGTTTTGCCATGACGATCTTGTCCAGAATATCTTCGTGTCCGACGACCCAGCCAATGCGGAATCCCGGACAGAAAATCTTGGAGAAAGTGCCGAGCAGCACCACATGCCCGGATCCATCCAGCTCATACATCGTCTTTTGATGCTCGCCTTCATAGCGCAATTCGCGATAGGGGCTGTCCTCGATGATGAGCACATCATATTTGTGTGCCAGAGCGATGATCTCCTTGCGGCGGCTTTCGCTCATCGTCATTCCGGCTGGATTTTGGAAATCGGGGATCACATAGATAAACTTTGGCTTTTTGCCGATGGCGGCGAGTTCTTTGAGCTTTTCTTCCATGATGGCAGGATCTTCGCCTTCCTCGTCCATGGGAATGCCGATCATGTTCGCACCATAGCTGTTGAAAGCACTGAGTCCACCAAGATATGACGGCAACCCTACGATGACGTGGTCACCACGATTGACAAAGATCTTGGCGATCAGATCAAGCGCTTGCTGGGAAGCGGTGGTGATGATCATATTGTCGATGCTAATGTCCACTCCGGCGGCTTTGTAGCGATTGACCATCAGAGTACGCAGGAGGACGTCCCCTTCCGTGGCTCCATATTGCAGCGCGGAAGCGCCTTCGTTCTCCAAAACTTCGCGAGTGATGTCCTTCAGGTCCTCGATGGGAAATGTGTTCGGTGCGGGAAATCCGCCCGAAAAAGAGATCAATCCAGGCCTGCCAAGAAACTTAAGCAGTTCGCGGATGGCGGAACGCTTCATTCCCTTGATGTTCGTGGAAAGAATATCATTCAAGTCCGTGATCATGATGATCCTCCTTGTCTATTAATTTTCGTTGTAAATCAAAACTTTCTTGTTGTTTTTACGCCATTCGCGATAGGCGGCTTTGATCTCAAGCTCCCAGACGATGCGCTTGTCGTTGTCTTCAAAGGAGACGATATCGAGATAAAACGTGCGTTTCGTCTTTCCCACAAAGCTCTTTTTGGGAAATTCGACCACCGTTTCCCCCTCGATATTCAGAATCGTAATTTCGTTCATAAACACTCCATCGGCGATCTCCAAGATCGCGCGCGCTTCCACGCTTCCGGTCTGAACGTCTCGAAATTGTATGTTCATATCTGCTCCATTTTTTGATAATACCACTACAAAAAAAGAAAGCTCTATCGGTCAAGGATTTTTTTTCTGCCACGACAATCTTCTGGTGGAAAAACCGTTCAAATCGCAAAAAAAATACCATCCGGCATTTGTGATTCCAGATCCACGTGAACTTTATATTATCATCTGTTCACCCGTTCAGCGGCATCGCAATTTCGCAGCAATGTCACAGCAATTTCGCAGCATCGGCATGCTGCGCGACGGGACATCTTCCCCCTTAGCATTACGGAATCAATACGGACTCATTACGGACTAAGTCCGTATTGACTCCGTAATGCTAAGGGGAACCAGCCGTCATTCCAGCGAAGGCTGGAATCCAGCCCTTTGCCTAAAGCACCGCCTGATAAAGACTTAAAGCTTTCTCAAGATGTCAACGGCGGAGTTTTGGGTTAAAGCAAAGTTTCAGCAAAATTGAGCGGAATATGGAATTACCGACGTCCCCGTCGGTTCGTGCGCGGCAGCTTGAAAATTAAGGGTGCGAAGCTTGCCTGCCAGCTTCTTCCAGATCCGTAATTCTGGTTTTAACTCAATATAAGCCCTTTATCATCAGCGTGCTACGTCATATCTTACGTAGGGCTTATTTTAAGCCAAACGGAAAGCGAAAGCGTAAAACTGCAAACGAAAGCGTAAAACAGAAATGAATATAGTGTCTCAAAATGCTTGACAGTATTTCCATAACAAACTACATGCACAATCAGAGAAATCTGCAAGGATGAGGAGCCACGCATGCGAGCTATTTTATTGTGCCTGGGCATTTTGTTAGGGTTTGGAAACGCCGCGGCAGTGGTGACGGAAATTGGCTCAATCCGTGGATTTGTCTATGGCTACGAAGCGAACAGCGCTTATAGCAATTGGATTTCGCACGCCTCTGAAAGGCAGGTTTCCAACCTCAACGTCTATGCTCCCTGGGACGTTCAAACCGAGGGTTTCGGCGATTATTTCATCCCCACGCAGTTGGAACTCGATCAATGGGAAGCGGTGGTCGTGGATTTTCTGTCGCTCGATCTGGTGGGCGCTCAGGCAAAGATCGATACCAGCGGTTTTCCTTATGAGGTGGTTCAGTTTCAGGATATCGACAGCGGCAGGCTCTTTTATATGCTGCGCGAACTGCTCAATGACGACTATGACACGAACGGCTCCGAAGATGTTGCCCTGCATGAAATAGGAAGTTTTGATTATGGTTGGGGCTTGTATATCTACAATCCCTCTGCCTCAAGACCGATCATCGTCAATGCACCCCATCCTTGCGACGATTATCCATCCCCGGTGATAGCGCTGGAAGCTTTTTTGACCTGGGATGCGCGCTTTTTGATGATTGCCGGAGCGGGTAGAGAAGTGGCTTATTTTCCGCCCTATAACTCCAATAATCAATCGATCAGCGATCCCTCCCGCTTTGAGCAGCATCCCTTCAACTATGCCTACCGCCGCTTTGCAGATCAGATCAGAGGTCTCACCGGCAAGATCGAACTCTCCGTCCAAATCCACACCTATGACTGGAATAAATATCCAAACGAGCCGAATGTGATGCTCTCCGCCGGCAACCAAAGAAACTATCCGGCTCTGCCGATCCGGGATGATTCGCGCGGCAGGAATGATCTGATCAACAACACTCCCTGGATAGTGATCCCCGCCGGAGCCTTGGGAAACGGCACAGATGTGACGGTATATGACTATTACAGTGTCTATTACGACGTTTCCTTTCCGGTGCGCTATGATCATGATGGCACGGACATCACGCTCTTCAGAAACAACACTTTGCCCGGCGCGCCGATGAATCAGCAAATGCTATACACCATTCAGCCCAATGTCTGGGATATCTATTCTCCCTTCCTGCACGTGGAGCTGGACGAATTGCCAAAGGTTTATACGCAAAATACGACCAATTGGAGTTGGTTTTATGGATACGACTCCGGCACTCAAAGCTGGGATGTTCCCAACCGTTTCACCCGTTTCATTGCCTATTACATGCCTTTCGTGAACGCGCTCAATAGCGTTTTGAACGAGGTTTTGGCGCTTGATGACCATAGCGGTCCCAGCAATCCGCAAAACCTCAGGGTTTCGGAATCTGGGAATTTCAGTATTCAGCTTTCCTGGGAAAGATCCTATGCCTACGACTTTGACAGCTATGAGATAAGCTGCCGCTATGTCGCCGATGGGGCTATGCACCACATCATCTATGACCGGAATAGCGATCCCCAGCTTGCCTGGCAGGCTTTGCAGAGTTTCACGATCAACATGTACAACATTCCGCAGGTCTATTATTTTCGCCTGAGGGCGCGGGACAAAAATGGCAACTATAGTGTCTATACAAATGAATTGAAGGTCTTCCGCGGAGGGACGAACTTAAGCTCCTTCATCGCCACGCCTTCGGATAATCAGGTGGTGCTGGAGTTTGCCTGTAGTGTCCAGAACATCCACGGGTTCAAGATCTTCCGCGCCGTGGAAGGCAGCAACTTTGAATCCCTTTCCGATTGGGTCCTCAATCCCCTCTTGTTGCCCAATGCAAACGGAACCTACGTCTATTCGGATACCAGGGTGCAAAACGGCACTCTCTATCGCTACCGGATCGGTTATGATTATCTCAATGGCGCGGATTTCATCGACTGGCGGATCAGAACCGTTTCTCCCTATAGGGCTTACGTGATCCGGCTTACTAATGGATTTAACGGACAAACCGACGATCTGCAAGTGGGGATCAGTCCTCTGGCGTCAGACGCTTTGGACGGGCACGATATCGAAAGAAACCCCTCAGGAAGCTGGATGGCGATCGTTTCCTGGTTGAGCGGAGGCACGACTACTCTGGCGCGGGACATCAGACGCAGCTATCCGCTGTCCAACTCCTACAAAGTATGGAATCTCAAAACCGTCTGCTATACAGCATTTGCGCCGCTGAGCATGTCCGCCGATCCGGAAATGTTGCTCAGCGCCGCAGGAGACCTGTTGCTGTTTGACGAAACTGCCGGCATTTGGCATGACCTGCGGGACGGATCGTATGCATGGATAAACACTTCCACGTCGTTCAGGCACTTCAAACTCTATTGGGGGTATCAGATCCCACGTTTTGAAATTCCTCATGTTCCAGATTTCTCCATTCCCCAAGGGGGAAACTATTTCTTTGCTTGGCAGACGGTCAATCATAATCGCCTGCAAAGCCTGTCTCTGAGCTTACTGCACGATCAAGGAGAACTGACGATCGCGGAGGGCTTGCCCACGTGGACAACGCAATTTGATTATACCGCTATCATGGCGCCGCTGCTATCGGCTCGTTTGAAAATCACCGGTCACCTCAGCGATGGATCTTCCCTAACCGCGATCTCATCCTGGCAATTTGACGTGGTCCCCTTCAACATAAGTTTCCAAGAACCGGCAGGTTATTCGCTGATCAGTGTTCCGATCCTTGGTTTCGAACAATCACTGTCGTCGCTTTTGGGCTCGCAAGCTCTTGCCTGGCGAATGAACACTGCGGGTAATTGGCAGCCCACGCAAAACATAAGCTTTGGCAATGCCCATCTGATCCGCCATCCGCAAGCCTGGAACTTCGCTCCGCCGTCAACGGCAAACACTCAGGTTTATATGACCAATGTGCTGCCGGGATGGAATACGCTGCCGAATCCGCATTACCATCGCTATCGGGTCGCAGACCTTCGCTATATCTATCAAGGAGTGAGCCTTAGCCATTCCCAAGCGCTGGCGGCTGGTTTGACCATCTCCAAAACCATGCTGCTGGACAAGGGCAGCCGCGTCAGTAGTGATGTGATTCCTCCGTTAAAGGGTTTCCAGCTTCTCTGGTTGGGGGCGGGACCTGCACAGATCGTCTTTGATCCCTCTATCCATGATGATTCGGTTCAAAACCAGGAAGAGATCTGGCATCTGCGTTTGCGGGCTGAGGACGGATACATGCTTGCCGACGCCGTTGAGCTTGGCAGCGCCGATGCCGCAACAGAGGATATTGACGCATTCTATGATCTGCCAAAACCTACCGAGCTGCCTATGCAAAGCCTGCGGCTTTCGCTTTTTCAGCAATCAGGCGCTCATCATCTGCAAAGCGAATACAAAGGGCTCTACCCCTTCTATGACGAGCACGGAAAGACTTGGCAGATAAGACTATACGCGCCGGAAAACTCACCTCTGCGCTTTAGCATGGAGAGCTTTGCCTTGCCCCCTGATTATAGCGTGGAACTGATCCTGAACGGCAGCAGCACGATGCTCATTCCCAATGGTTTTGTTTGGGTCGATCCAGGTGCCGCCGGATATCTTTCCGGCAGCATCGTCGTGCGCAGCTTTCCCTACTCTCCGAGGTTGCCCAACCGATTGCCGCAGCAGGGCTTCAGCGCTTTTCCCAATCCTTTCAAAGACGGAGTGTCCATCCGTCTTGATACGATCAAAAACGAGACCCTCAACCTTGCAGTCTATAACATCCGAGGGCAGAAAGTGCGCGAGCTTTACAACGGAAAACCGCTCTCCGGAAAACTGGAACTTTTCTGGGACGGCAAGGACGAATCCTCGCGGCAAACTGCTGCCGGCATATATTTTATCCGCGTTTCCTCTCCCTCTGGAAGCGTTCAGCGCAAGATCTTGCGCGGAAAATGATCGAGAAAAGGGAGACTGTTCAAGTAAATTCCCTTAAATTTCAATAAATTAGCGTTTCGGAAATCAAGAAAAGTGGGCGAAAGGCATCCTTAGGCAGGGGTTGCTTTGAATTGACATATCGTCTGCACAGTGGACACTTCAGTAAAAATCAA
>JAUYAR010000075.1 GCA_030693415.1 Candidatus Cloacimonadaceae bacterium
TTACTGGCAAGCATTCTATGCCTTAGCTCTTCAGCAGGCAATGTGTCGTTAACATGGATACGGTTCATCTGTACCTCCAGCTATTGTTGTTCTGGAGATACTATAATCATAATTTGGATTTATGCAAGCGAATTAGTATTACTTGATGCTCACCAGGTGAAAGCCACTTGCTTCTTTTTAGGTTATATTGCCGGAAGATATCCCCATTTGGTAAGAGAGACTGCTGAGCGGGGACATGAAATAGGCTCGCATGGAATGTATCACAAGCTGATCTATAAAATGACCAGTGAAGAATTTTACGAGGATGCACTAAGCTCGAGGCTATTGCTGGAAAGTGTTTCAGGTAAAAGGGTGGATTGTTTTCGCAGTCCGAGCTTTTCAATTATTGAAGCTACACCTTGGTTTTTTGACAATCTAACCAGAGCCGGATATGTTTCTGATTCGTCAATGTTTCCCGTTAAACGTGAAAGAGGGGGCTATCTCACCAAAAACGTCGGTCCGCATTGGGTAAAAACCAAGCTGGGAAACATCTGTGAATTCCCCATTTCGGTTGCTCCGATATTTGGTAAGGATGTTTGTTTTTTTGGAGGAGGCTATCTGCGACTCTTCCCCAAGTGGCTGATCCTGTGCATGCAAAACAAATTATCCGGCAAAGGAATCCCGACCCTTTTCTATATACATCCCCGAGAAATCGACCCCTTGCACCCAAGATTAAAAATGAGTGCGTGGCTGCATTTCAAAACTTATATCAATATGAAAACGGTTCGCCCCAAGCTGGAAGCAATCTTTCACAGCAACAGCTTTGTGACTTGTCACGAATATATGATTACTAAAATGATGGATAAATAAATGAAACGTAACACTACAGCCGATTTCTTTGACGACTACTCAGAAGGATTCACCTCGATTTATAATACAGGAAACAGCTTTTTGCAACAGATGATTAATAAATGGTTCAGAAAGTCCATGCTTATCAGGTTTGAGAAGACTATCAAAGCGTGTAAGCCATCCCAGGAAAAGACAGCGTTGGACGTGGGCTGCGGTCCGGGTAATTATGGTATTGCGCTGGCAAAAAATGGTCTAAAGTCAATCCACTCCATTGACTTTGCGCCGAAGATGATTGACATTGCCAAAAATCAGGCAAAGCTGGCAGGAGTGGAAAATATCTGCAAATTTGAGATCGTGGATTTTACTCATATAAGTGAAGATACAAAATATGACTACGTCATTCTGATGGGTTTTATGGATTATATTCAAAATCCCGATGTTATCATTGCGAAAGCTTTGCGCCTTGCAAACGAGAAAGTATTATTCAGCTTTCCCTCCGATAGCGGTTTCCTGGCATGGCAGCGTAGAATCCGTTATAAATTCAAGTGTCCGTTGTTTCTTTATAATGAAAAGCAGATTGCCTCCTTGTTTGAAGGAATTGCTCCTTGGCAATGCAGAATTGAAAACCTGGGTCGTGATTTCTTTGTTACTATTGATAAAGAAGCTGATTAACCGATAACTCTTTCTTCAGCGGGATTTGGCTGCACCAATACATATTTGTTCATTATCTAAGCTGATTGAAACCATGAATCAATCCTTGAGTGTCGGACAAAATTGTTTTGAACCATCGCGGTATTTTTGAGACTGTTCAAGTAAATTCCCTTAAATTTCAATAAATTAGCGTTTCGGAAATCAAGAAAAGTGGGCGAAAGGCATCCTTAGGCAGGGGTTGCTTTGAATTGACATATCGTCTGCACAGTGGACACTTCAGTAAAAATCAA
>JAUYAR010000076.1 GCA_030693415.1 Candidatus Cloacimonadaceae bacterium
TTGATTTTTACTGAAGTGTACACTGTGCAGACGATATGTCAATTCAAAGCAACCCCTGCCTAAGGATGCCTTTCGCCCACTTTTCTTGATTTCCGAAACGCTAATTTATTGAAATTTAAGGGAATTTACTTGAACAGTCTCGGATACTCCCGAAACGTGCAAAGTATAGTATTGTAACACATTAGCATTTAATGAAGGATGCTTCAAGTGGTGAAGCAGAAGCTCAAAACTCCCTTGGAGATATGTACTTCGAGGGTTACGAAACAGAACAGGACTACAAGGAAGCTTTCAAGTGGTATCTCCGTGCTGCTGAACAGGGGCATGGGATGGCTCAGTATTATGTTGCTCTAGCTCAGTATGTCCTGGCGAAGATGTTTATCGATGGGCAGTACATAGAACAAGACTTAACTAAAGGTCTTGATTTACTGCAAAAAGCCTCGGATCAGGGTCTTGCACTCGCTCAATATGACCTTGGAACAATCTACTGTGAAGGTAAGATTGTTGAGTCCGATATCGATAACGGTGTTGAGTATCTTAAACTTGCAGCAGATCAGGGAAACAAAGATGGGCAATTCAATCTGGGCTTAGCTTATACAAACCTATCCGAACCAGACTATGACATGGCCGAAAAGTATCTACTAGAGGCATCATATAATGGTCATTTCAAAGCGATATTCGAATTATCTAGGCTATACACCCTCTACAAGAAAGACTACAGGCAGGGTTTATTGTGGGTAATAGTAGCCTTAGAGTACTGTGAGACGGTGGATGAACAGAGGTATAAGCGGATCAAGAGTGGCTTGGAAAGCAAGCTAAGTACTGCCGACCGTGAATCAATTTCTGCTGAAGCAAGGGACATAATAGCAACATTGGACGCAAGTCTTTATTGATTAAGTCGAGTATCGATTCTGGAGGATAGATGAGTTTTGTCCATTTACACTTGCATAGCGAGTATAGTTGGCTGGATGGAGCCTGCATCATTGATGATCTGGTTCAAAGAGCGGTGCAGTTCAAGATGCCGGCAGTTGCTATCACTGATCGTAATAGCGTGGCGGGAGCCTCCAGCTTGTAGCATAAGTGCATTAAAGCCGGGATCAAGCCCATCATAGGTCTTGAGATTGAAGTATTAAACCATCCCGGAGATGGCAAAGCCTTTTCAGTGATCCTGCTGGCCAAGAATGGCTCTGGCTATACAAATCTTTGCAGGTTGGTCACCTTGGCTCATGAGCATGATCCGCAGGCACCCAAGATCACAAAAAGCCAATTAAAAGAGCATGCACATGTTATGATCTGTTTGTCTTTCAGCGTGGTGGGAGAGCTTTGCACCTTGCTACTTGAGGATAGAGACCAGGAAGCCAGGCAAGTGTCCGATTGGTACTACAGCGTCTTTGGCGAGGATTATTACTATGAGATCCAAAACCATGGCCTACCCAAGGAAGCAATTGCCATGAACAAGCTACTGAACCTGGCTTATGAAACTAAGATACCTGTAGTGCTCTCCAACGATTGCCACTATATGGAACGCCAGGATTCCATCGCTATCGACGCTTTGAACAGAATCAGAAAGGGCATTGACTTCAGCCATCCGGAAGCCAAGCGTTTTGCCTGTAATGAGTACTATTTCAAGACCCCCAAGGAGATGAAATCGCTCTTTGATTTCCCACCCCAGCTCATCAAGAACAGCCTGGCAATTGCTGACAAGGTTTACGTCTTTGCCTATATGAAGGTCATTCAAGCCACCTATCCCAATCCTGCCACCACCAGATATCAAGGTCGCTACAGAGGCAGGATATACAAGTTCTATAACAACATCTGTCCCGTGATTGAAGAATATGACGAAAAGACCGGCTGGGAAGCCAGCCTCACTTCACTGGATAATGCCTACAACGAGTTCGTCAGTTTCTTCAATGATAACGGGATATCCGAAGCTCAATTAAATAGCCTGACCGGCACCGGCACATTGGGACAGTGCAGTTATGGTAGCAGCCATTATGTCAATAACTGGGTGGAAGCACACTTTCATGGCAATGTCATGCCTACCAAACTGCAGCCAGGTAAGTCTTACGAGACTAACCAGACTGAGCAGACCGATAACTTCAAAGCTCTGCAGGCGATGCTGATGCTCTATAATGCCACCATCTTTACCAGTCCAAGTGGCAGCATCATCCTCAAGAACAAAGATGCCTACTCCACTTCCATCATAGACATAGCAGACAGCGATGTTGTATCCTTTCTCTCCAAGCGAGGCAATCAGGAGAAGCCTGACATCAAAGCCATCGACATCCTGGCGGGAGATACCGCTCAACTGCAAGGCATCATCCAACCCTATCTGATGGACTTCTACGAATCCAAGTGGAGCATTGAAGCCGTAATAGATCAGTTGTCCAAATACAGCCTAAGTCTCCAGTCCAAGATCAGGATCAAGACCAAGGTCTATGCCATTACCGAACTGGAGCGCAACTACCAAAAAGATGAATACAAAATAAAGGCGTGGTTGATATGAAAGGCTTCCGCATGATCCGAACCGGCAGCGGCAACAGCTTCTATACCTGCGAGAACGGGCAGGTGGAATATGTTCCCAAACTCAAATACCGCATCGAGAAGAAGAATGCCTTTAACCCGGTTATTCTGCATCAAAGAGAACCGTATCGGGAAGATGCCATCAACATCGAAGCGGTGCTTAGACCGGAAGAGTATAGCGCTTTCCTTTACTTCCTGACTATTCCAGGCAAGTTCTATAT
Source organism: Candidatus Cloacimonadaceae bacterium (assembly GCA_030693415.1). Classification (NCBI taxonomy): domain Bacteria; kingdom Pseudomonadati; phylum Candidatus Cloacimonadota; class Cloacimonadia (SeqCode); order Cloacimonadales (SeqCode); family Cloacimonadaceae (SeqCode); species Cloacimonadaceae bacterium (SeqCode). The sequence continues at coordinate 2,742 of JAUYAR010000076.1, forward strand.
TGAATTTACCTGGTACAGCACACTGATCAGGCAGTTCCCCGTGACTGTCACTCAACTGCCCAAGATGCCCGATGATCTGCATGAGTATCCCGAAAAGATAAAGGTATCTCTGGAATCCAGATACACCGGCGAACTTGCCTTCATCAACTTTGACTATATTCACACCTTAGACGAGTATGAAACCGTCTATCGATAAAAACCAACATAAACCAAAAAACATCAACCATATAAACAAGGAGCATACATGTATAGATTTGGAATCAGCTATTACATCATGAGCGCAGCTAACCGCATTCCCTTATCCGGAGTGACTATCAGACTGGTCAGACCAGGCGCAGCCTTTGCCAGTGGCATCAAGGTCGATGAGACCCCTACCGGCTCAGGCTATTACGAAACGGATACCATCAGAGAGCAGGACTGGGGCTTCTATGAGATCTGGGATGACAAGGTCAATCCCAACGGTTCATTCTCCGGCAAGACCTGTACCGTCGGCAAGCTCGATTCAAGAGGTATCCAGAACAGCGCTATTTACACCAATCATGTTCTGAATGAAGCCATTACCGCCGATAAACTCTCCGATGACTGCATCGACAGTAGGCATCTCAAGAACGAAACTATCTCTCTTACCAAGCTTATCTATGAAATCCAAGACCAGAACAGAGGAGTGGGAGTACCAAGTCAGCGGACACCTCCGGACATCAATCACGACCAGTCAGTAGGGCATAAATTGGACAAGGAATACGATACCCTGCCTTATGTTATACTGACCAACCGATGCGACTGCTTTCTTTACATATCCAACATCCAATTAGATGGCAGGCAGATAACGGTAACATCGGCATCAGCCAGCGATGGTCTGCCCAGGAATTGAAATACAACATCTTTGCGCTCAGCGCTGATTGACGAAAAAAGAGAGAATGACCCAAATAGATAACAAGCCATAGAACCCCAATCGACCCGAAAGACAAACCCGGCAGCGCCGGGTTTGGTAGGGGCGTTTCGTGGAACGCCTCTTTGTTATTGTTTCTGCTGTAGCCTGCAGATCAACTCTGCCATCAGGTTGATCATCTCCTTATAATCGCTGCATTCCCAGGCGTCGTCAGCCTTGATCCTGATCTCTTCCTCGGTCATCTTCTCCGACTGCAGCCAGGGTCACCGTAACTGATTCCACCAGTTTTTGTAATGATACTCACCTGCGTATGGATCAACCTCAACTGTCTGTTGATCTGCCACTGGAGCTTCAATTGGCTGTTCCGAACCATCCTCTCTCAGCAGTACGATCTGGCTGCCTGATTTTACCATCTCCTCCAGCGTTGCCTTGCCGTTGCCATTCTGATTTTGCATGATCATCTTGATCTCCTTCTCGGTTACCCGACTGTTGATTAATGGGTTCTACTTAAACCCCCTCGCAACTGTGGTCAAGTCCTTTCTGCACAATATGATAAGAAAGAATCGATTTTATGGGCTCTCATTTGTCACAGCAATATGCCATTTGCAAAAATCGTGAGCTAATTTGCAAAAGCCTTGATCCAAACCGAGTACAAAAATGCCATTTGCAAAAATCAGTGAGCCAATTTGCAAATTCAAGTGACCCTTTTCAAGCGTAGAATGGTGATGGTTTTTGAACAGTCTCCGATTCCGGTTTTTAGCGATTTGCAAAAAAAACATTGACAGAATAATGCGCTCGAAAACCAATAGCAACATAAGCATATATCCCTTGATCTATAAGGAGGATCAATGAAAAAGAGTTGGTTAGTCATCTTGGCTTTAATGGTTGTAATAGCCATATTTGCCAATAGTAAAACAACCTTGGGAGCCTCGAACAGCGGCTCCGACCGGTCTCGATTTGAAGTAGTGGCATGGCAGGAAAATTTTGAAAGCGGCGCCACCGGATGGACACACTATGACGGAGCCCTGTCTCCCAACAACTGGCATGTTTATGCTGCCGGCGGAACTCAGGCTAACGTCTGGTGGATGGGCGATCCAGCCCTTGCCCAAGGCACCAACATCGGCGGCTACCATGACCATCAATATCTGGTTCTGGATACCCCTGCCCAAACGCTATCCTCAGCCAACGCGACACTTACTTTCAAGCTGCGTTACAATATGGAAGCCCCCGGCGGGGAACCAGCTCCCTATAACGGTTGGGATTCCGCCAATATTCGCATTTCCACAAACAACGGAGCTACATGGACACCGATCAGCGGGACACCGACATATACTTTTACATCGTCCTATGCTTTCGGTTTCGAGCATGGCGAAGGACCAAACATCCCGGGTTGGGGTGGCGTTCTCTCCGCTTGGACAAACGCGACCTTCAATCTGAGCGCCTACATCGGTCAAAGCGTGAAGATTCGTTTTGCCTTTGCTTCCGACCCCGCATACAGCACAGGTGACGCTCCGGCTATGTATGGCATCATGATCGATGACATCGCTTTTGGCGGATATTCAAACAACGGCGTGAACGATGGTCAGATGACCTGGACAAGCCTTGTTCCGCTTGGCGGAGACCTTTGGCACATAGCTACCGACGCGACAGCGCCGTCACCCCCTCACATCATGAAATGCCAAAACGCGCAGGGCACCTACAACATGAATATGCTGAACTATCTGGTCAGCCCTCCCATCCAGCTTCCCGCCAGCGGAGACATCAGAGTGGACTTTATGATCAAGGGTGGTTTCCTTGATCCCAACACTTTCCCGAATGTTGACTATTTTGGCTGGGAGATTTCTCCCAACAACGGAATCACCTGGTTTGCGATGAGCAATCCCTATGGTAGCCCCACCGGGCTAAACTATGTCTATAGCGATGCACCCGACGTCTGGTCTTCCATGACGGAGAGCTATTCTCTGGATGGATTTATCACCGACTATGCTGGCGAGATCGTCAAGCTGCGCTGGTATTTCAAATCCGACGCGGATGCTCCTTCAGGCATCGGCATCATGATCGACGACGTGATTATCTATAACGACGTCTTCATCGCCGCTCCCGAAAATCTCACCGCTACAGTGGTGGGATCCAACGTCACGCTAAACTGGGTAGCACCCGGTGGTGGCGGTGGTGGAGCAGAAGGCTGGCTGAATTATGACGGCGAAAATGCCGGAAACTCAGTTGGCACCAATGGCGTGGCGGATTTTGACGTCGCAGCCAAATGGGACGCCTTGGGCACTTATGGCATCAGCCCCTGGGTCGGAATGAATATCACCAAGATCAAGTTCTTCCCCGCAGAACCCTCCACTCTTGTTTCCCATGCCATACGCATTTGGACGGGAGCTACCGGAACCCTTGCCTATGAACAATCCGTTCCCACTTTCACTCCGGACGCTTGGAACGAGATCATTCTCACCACTCCGTGGACGATTCCCAGCGGAACATCGATCATGGCTGGTTATCGCTGCAACGCTACCGGTGGCTATCCTGCCGGCTGCGATGCCGGTCCTCCAGTGGCTGGCTATGGCAATATGATTCGTTTCAACAACGCCTGGACGACCCTGACCGCTCTGGCTCCGACTCTTACCTATAACTGGAACATCCGCATCTATGTGCAGGATGCCGCCGGACGCGAATATGAGATCACCGAGCTTCCGCAGAACGTACAATACTCCGAAGGAACCCTGGGGGTGCAGAGCGATCGCTTAAACCGTGAGGTTTCAGCCTACAAAGTCTTCCGCGATCAGATCCTCATCGACCAGGTAGCCGGAAACGTGCTTACCTATACCGATATGAACGTCGCCGGCGGACTTCACACCTATTATGTGACCGCGCTTTACGGCACCAACGAATCCCTGCCCTCAAACGTGATCTCCGTTTTCGTGATGCCGGCTATGCATACCGAGCTTTTCCACGACGATG
>JAUYAR010000077.1 GCA_030693415.1 Candidatus Cloacimonadaceae bacterium
CTTCGGTACCGCTGTAGTCATCAGCTCTGCCATAGATGGATACCCCATTGAACTCGCCTTTCTCGACCTTCTGCCAGAGATCACTCTGCAGGTTTTCACACTTGAGGACTTGCACCCAAGAGCCAACTTTAGCATCGGGAAAATGCTCCCGGTCGCTGGTCTTGAGCAGGTAGTTCTCCACTACGGCAAACTCCGGTACTGGCTGCATGTTGTGGTTCACATCGCATTTACCGACTAAACCGTGCTTAGCGAAGTGATCACAGGACTTCTGAATCTCTTCCCGGGTGTAATAGTCACCTTGGGAGTCATGGATGTTGGGCTCCATCAGGGTGACATAAAGCCTCCCTAAAGTGCCACTCGTTTCACTCTTGAACTTGGTGGAGTTGATCTTGTGTTCAAAGCTTCTGCCACTGGCATTCTTGACCACAAAGCCCTTCTGGTTAGCCGGGTTCATTTCGTCAAAGAGGAGCGAGACTAACTCGACTTCCACGTTGCGCAGTTCGCCTTTCTTGACGATCCTGCTCTTAGTTCCGAAGATATTCACTGTACCTCCTTAGGGTTAGTGATAGGTTGTTGATTGCTGATTTGCTGTTTGAAATCTTGCATAATAGGACTCCTGTTATAGATTGCGATTCTGCATAAAGAGCTGCTCATCCGCAGACTGGAGCTTCTCGGTTAGATTGCCGAAGTTGAAGTCGTCCGGAGTGAGGTTCCATCCGAACTCAAAGTTGAACTCTATTGCCAGGGTTAGTGCCAGGCGGTTCTGCAGCGGTTTGACTACGAAGTGGTAGAACATCAGCATATCGCTCTTGTTATCGCCACCAAGCTGCCCTGGGATAAGCTGAGAGACGATCCTTGCCGGGACCCGGTGATAAGCGAAGATACCTTCCCTCAGGTCTTTCTTAAGTGATAGGAAGCCACCTTCTCTATCCTGCTGGCGGAGCGGCTCAAGCCGTATCTTCACGTCTTTGTTCTCACTCTCGATCAGCACAGTGGAATGGCTCTTGGCATTACCTTTCACTTCAATCAGTGCTTTCTCAATCTCAGTATAGGCATCGGTCAGCACTTCATTGCCCTGCTCATCGGTTACGGTGCCATCTCTGAGGGTACCACCTTCCACGATCATGAAGTAATCGATCATGAGTCCGTTCTTGAAGTTATTGTAGTCGAAGGTCTTGATCTCAGAGAGTATCTCGACATTGATGGCTATCGGCAGGCAGGCTAAGCCCCAGGCATTGCTCTTGTGGGTGCTCTTTTTGATGTGGATGATATCGGCATAAGCAAAGTCCTTCTTCTGGTTGTTCTTCACTTGGATATAGTTAGGGCGAAAGAAGCCGAACTCGTCATAGTTCTCTACGATCTGCACTTCACTGGGCAGCATGCGTTCCAGACCCATCCACTGTCCCTGTGCGTTACGCATCTTGATCAAGAAGCCGTTTCCACAAGCAAGATAGAACTTGATCATCTCAGCTAAGATAGTAGTCTGGTCTTCACAGGCAGGGAACTCGGCAGCTTCCATCCAGGACTTAACCTGGCTGTTCTTGCAGTCGAACTCCATCACAGTTGCCATAGACAAGGCATCCACACATCCACTATGATACTCATCGGTATCCAGAAGGTTGAGCAGATTGCTCATCGAGTAGGGCTGAGAGACTACTTTCTTGGTCTCTGCTGCCTTGGAGATCAATTGCTTACCGACCCGGCTGCACTTGGATAAGTCAATCGGCTCTGGCTTGTATTTGGTCTCCAGGAGCTCACTGGCAGAACTGATAGCTAGGTTATAACCGCCCAGTCGCATTACTCTCATGAAGATGTTCCGGTTCCGTTTTTCAGCAATTCGATCTTGGCTATCCGAACGAGACGAGTACCGTCAATCCGACTGGTGTAATACTCCACACTGGGTAGGTCATGGTTCATCAGCTTGAGGTAGAAAGAGCGGAACTTCTCTTTGAGTTGATACAATTCTGAATCAGGATCAGATACATTCTGAGCATTGACGATCAGGAAGACTGTCCATGCCAGATCAGTATTCACATACTGTCTTGAAGTACTGTTCTTGCCTGTTTCAGAGTCCAGAATCACAATGGCACAAGGTAACTGCTTGGGGATAGCATCCTTGTTGAACTGGATGGTGGGGATATCGGAAAACCCCAATGCATCGACTATTCGATTCCGGTCTGCGATAAACTTGTCATGGGGGTTCATAGACTCACCTCTATATTGTTCAATTGTTGATATATCCACTGCTCCCGGTTGGCGATAACTTCAGCGAATACGTTACGGGCAGCGATGCCTTCCCGCTTGATCTTGCCCCGGATGAGAT
>JAUYAR010000078.1 GCA_030693415.1 Candidatus Cloacimonadaceae bacterium
ACCATTTAGTGTATGAATCCATGGTCTGAAATCATGCCTGATTGGCAAGGTGGCTCTCACCTTCGGAACGAGTGGCTCTATTATTCGGAGGGGTGGCTCTAATTCTGCGGACTAATGGCTCTATCTTATCAGATTATTCACCAAGGCTCAGTGGAGGACTTTGGACGAAATCTTTATGAGTCGCAGATCAGGCAGTGGGGCAAATACAAGTACTCTCTTGAGGAATGTAAAAGGTGGGAATATGATTTGTTTATCACTCAATCTCTGAAAGGGAATCTCATTGAAGATAAAGCAAAGAAAGTCATCAGCTTACAATTACCCTCACTTGATGTAATTGATGCCTCTGCAGAGCTTGATTCCGAGTATCGCATTGATCTTGTGGTTAAGAAGAACGGAACAGAAGTTTGTGGTATCCAGATCAAGCCCCACACTTTTTATTTCATGAGACAGAATGTAGTTAGCTTCAATTATGTGGCTAACACATCCTGGGGTAAACCAGTCTACTACTTGATTTACGATGAGAGAGAAGAGTTTACAAACTTACCGGAGATTGTCTCTAAAATACAAGATATTGTTGGTTAACATCGGGGTCAGTATAAGCCACTAAGTATTCTTTGTTTGGTTCACGTTTGATATCGGATATACCGTATAACTTGAGGTCTGTTTCTTGGCTAGTAATCACTGGGAAGCCGTAATTGGCATTAATATGTTTCGGCTGTTTCCCCTTCTTTATATAATCCTCTACAAACTTCGTATGATTTTTCAGTCGATTATAGATTATGTTGTTAGCTTCGGATATGAAACTGCCATTAACTCTTGAGTCCAACACATCAATAAACGATGAATCAATATCGTAGCCTATGCTGTTCCTTCCATTCATCATGGCAGCAAGTGTTGTAGTTCCAGTGCCGAGGAAGGGATCAAGAACAGTATCACCTCGTAGAGAATACATGTTTATCAATCTATTGGGTAGCTCTATTGGATAGGCTCCGCTTCGTTCTCTGCCGGCATTACCGTTAAGTCCCTGATTGGTACCCTTAAAATCCCAAACGTCAGAAAACCATGTGTTTCTCTCTTCCCAGAAGAAAGCACTTTCTTTCCTCAGTTTTTTATCGTCATCAGTTTTAAATTGTCTTTTCCCAGGTTTTCTGAAAATCAATATATACTCATGCTCTAGAGTAACATAAGCCCCTCCGGGGAGCATGCCAGATCCCATGAACTTGTTGGGAGCATTTGTTTGTTTGCGCCATATAATATTCGGTAGATTTAGGAATCCAATCTTCAAACAGTCTTGTAATATCTTTGAGTGATTGGAGAACAATCTAAAAACTCCATTTATTGTACGAGTGGCGTCACCGATATTTATGCATAACAATCCACCTGGCCTCAGAACTCTGAAACTTTCCATCCAAACATCAGATAGAATCCTATGCATCTCATTAAAAGTAATATCAACGTTGGATTCATCCTCAACATCGATACTAACTCGTTGGGTACTAAAACTATCGTCCCACATATCGATCATGGGATATGGAGGTGATGTTACTACCAACGTTACAGATTCATTTTGAATCCCTCGCATCATTGTAGCCGAAGCATTGTAGACTTTATGTTCAGTAGTCATGTTATTCCTTATCAGCAGTATTCTTCAACAACCCAAGATAATTAGGCTGGTAAATCAAGCAAGTAGTATCTGCATATTACATGAAGATATTGAAATACGATTGTCTTGAGATGCGAGCATGGAAAAAAATCGGCTTGATCAGTTAGGAGATGACTAAGCGACTTGGAATCAAAAACTCCGGTTGGAACCCTAAACAGGAAATGAATCGCAAATCATTCGTTATAGCCATATCCTACTATTACTCACGATATTTCCCACAAACTACTGCACTATTAGAAAGAGAAAGATTACTGCCGAAAATAGGAATATTATCATAGCATCCTGAGGTTGGAATTTCTTTTGAGGATTTTCAGGATCATAACCCAGAGATGCGACTCCTCTTACTTGCAAAGACAAAACGAAGCATTCTAAAAATTCGAAAAAGTGTCCCAAAAACCCGACCAACAGAGTCTCTGAGTAGAATAGAGGTGTTTTAAAAAAGGTGATTTTCTTGATTCTAATCGTTTTAATCGTACATAGCAATGCCCATATACCAATGTCTACAGCCCTGAAACATGAAATGAATGCAGCACTTATTTTGGGAAGTCTTAACATATATGCCACGGTTATAATCTCGTCTTGCGGTAGAAGAATTTTAAACACCAATGCTGCCATGAATAGATTAAGAAACTTCCAACTACTCTTGATGAAGCTTTGGATAAAATCAACATCAATGAATGAACTTAGCTTAATCACGGCAATTGCTAAAATGTTAATAAACACTGGTATGGCCAGTACTTTTAAATCTCTACCAATAGTATCTAATGAGGACAGCACTGTAAGTAGGACTATTATGGTGAATACACCAAGCACAACAGGGTTATTCATAAATATACATAAAGTAAAAAGAATCCCAATTATAAATCTTGTTATTGGGTTTGTTGTTGCTATGAACGAATCAACCATGTGTTCTCTTATATAGGCAAGAATTCTTGAATTTGATAGCATCATATACACCTAAATCTGAACCTCAACTTTTTTTCCACTAACCTGCACAACCTCTTTGTTACATTGCGCAATTATCGCAATACCATCAGATTGAAGAAACTTGGCGATTCCGTTTTTTAGGAGAGATTTGTAGGTACCATCTAATGATGCAAAAGGTTCATCCATAAACAATATCGGGGCTGAGCATAGTTGGGCACAGGCTACCAATAGTTTCCTTTGTCCGTATGATAAACTCCATGTAAATCTACCTAACAATGGCTTAATAGCAATTAATAGATCAGCAAGGCATTCTGGCCAATTTTGCATTTTCCCATTGCATCTTAACTCATCAAATGAATCGTACATAGAAATCTGATCTTCGGCATTTTGAGTAATATAACTAAAAAAATCAAAGAACTTTCTACCTGTTTTGTAAGTATTATCTCCCCAAACAATACTTCCTGTTGCAGATTTATGGAATCCACAAATTGCATCAATGAGAGTAGTTTTTCCTGATCCGTTCGATCCATTTATTGATAGGTATGAACCACGTATCAATTCCGATGAGGGCAAAGTGAAGCACTTTTTATTCCTTTGAGCAGTTACATCACATAAAGAAAGCGTGTATTTATGTTGATTCTTAGCACCTTTCAATGAATAATGTGCAATATCTGGTACTTTCGCTACCTGATTGACATTGCATGACAGTCTTAATACGATAACTCTTGGATCACATTTTAAATGGTCTACTACTCTTTGATCATGTGTCGCAATAAATGTTATTGAGCGTTCACGATTTTCCTTTTCCAATATATCATTCAGTACCCAGATAGCTCTCGAGTCATCTAAAAATGCAGTAGGCTCATCAAGGAAGAGTAGTTCTGGTTCCATAACGGACAAAGCCAAATATCCAACTATCTGTTGCTGCCCTTTTGATAATTGATAAGGAGAGTGGTTTTCTGTAATTCCGAGACTTTTCACTTGGTCTAATGCATAGTTCACATTTGGACGCTTGGTTGATATGTTTGATCGACGGACAGAAAACTCAAACTCGTCCCTTATTGATGAACATATTATATTTGCTCGTGGCACTTGAGATAAATACCCTGAACGCACGCAATTATCGTCTCCATTAAATGATACATTGGGCTGGATATCTTTCTTAGTTCCGGAATTGACCACTGAAAATTTCGTGCAATGCTTTACTAATATTGTAGACTTATAAACCCCGCTTACAGCCTTTAAATATGATGATTTACCTGAGCCATTATCACCCAAAAGGAGTATAATGTCACCAGAGGAAACAGATAAGCCTTGTTTGTCAATACTGATGTCAATCTGGTTGCCGCCCAAGAAAGATACGGAGCAATTTGTTAAATCAAGTGATATACCCATTTATAAGCCAAACAGGCGACTATACTTTTTCATGAACCTTGATGCGGCAAATGTGCTTAACATACCTTCGATGATAAACACTAATGGAACGATAGTTAGTATTTTTAAGATACTACCCCCAACGATATCTTGCACAAGACCTGTAATAAAAACAACATAAAACCCTAAACTTAGCATCACAACGTAAAGTATCAATGCTATGTACAAAGCAAAAGGTTTGCATTTTAAGCCACAATATCCAACATCATATGCTAATCCACCCATGAACCCGACAAGCAATTTATATGGGCCTGGAACTCCCATAAGCTCTGTTGGAATAGCAAGAAAGCTGTATAATGTCCATATTATGGTAGCCGTACCCCATTGACGATTCATTCGTGATGCAATGGCCAAAAAAAAAGGAACTGTCAAACCCGTTAAAAACCCAGATGCTCCTGTCAATCTGAACATACCAACGAGTAATTGTAAAGTGAAGTTAATCCCAAAAAGCACTCCGCCAAAGGAACCAGCAATTATGCTTCCTCTTAATGAGACAAATGAGATTTTCAACTTATTATCTAGTTCATGGAATGTCATATCTTCTCCTTTGTTGAATACACAATTACCCATTTATCAAGTAAGTATTGAGTCAGCTCAGTTGAATACTCATTAATCGGCAACAGCGAGTATAAGATACGCTTACTGTTTTCGATAAACCCTCTAACTTGATCTAAAGAGTCTTCGATAATTGGATGTTTTTCAAATAACTCCCTGAATATCTTCATGTCTGCAATCTGTTTGTTCTGGTACAACTTCAATAAGAATTCTGGTTTGTGATGATAACCCATTGCTATCAGCAAGGGAAAAGACATTGACCCTTGCTTTACATCAGCAATCAATTCATCATCTCCTTTTTGTAACCACACCATAACATCTGCAAGATCATTGCATACTTGATAAGCCATTGCTAAGTTCTCTGACAGCTCATCGATCTCTGGTGGGACTGGTCGTTTTGCCATAAGAAATCCTGCTGCAATAGCAAATCTACCAATCGATCCTGACTTTAAACAAACAATTTCTCTGTAGTCCCGTAGTGCAACAGCTAGTTTATCAGGATTTGTGAATACTTGTTTCAGCTGTCCGTTCATGGTATCATATATAGCAGTATTAAGACATGATCTATACTTCTTCGGACATATATCCATAGCGATTGTTTGTAAAAATTGAGAAGAAAGAGATGCTACAGATAAACCCATCAACCCGTATATAGATGGTCTATTATTTCTTTCTACCTGATTATCTGCAACATCATCAGATACAAGAGTTGATCTATGAGCAATCTCTATGGCGCAAACCGTACTTTTAACATGAAGCGAGGATATCATCTTCCCTGATAATGCTGAGTAGACATATAAGAACATTAAAGGTCGAACTTGTTTTCCTGATGAAATATAATCTGTTATGTTTTGTGTTCCCGAATCATAAACTCTTAGACGATGTTGCACTTTGTCAGAAAGTAACGATTGTCGAATCAATGTTGAAAAAGCCAATTTATGACTCATTTCGACACGCACTCCATGATGATATCCACCAGTGGATATGCAAGTGTTAACTGAAACGGATATCCCATTTATTATCTCGCATGAATCTCATAATTCGCATTGAAATCGCCCACACAGTTTTTGTCAATAACAAAATCTGTCGCATCGTTATGCATCCGTATTTGTGTGAATACGGGGTAGTGGCTTCCTTGCTCCAGAGACAGTATCCAATACTACTCGCAAGGAGATACGATGGAAGCAACGCTGTTAGAACGCATCAAAGAACAATTAGTCAGGCACGAAGGTCTTAGGCTGAAGCCATACCGCTGCACAGCAGGTAAACTGACCATCGGTATTGGTCGCAATCTTGATGACTCCGGTATCTCCCAGACCGAAGCCTGCGTACTCTTGGAGAATGATATCCAGAACTGCGAGAAGCAGTTGATTGATGAGGTTCCTGAGATTTATAATCCATTGGATGAAGTCCGCAAGTCGGTTCTGCTGAACATGTGTTTCAACCTGGGTATTGGTGGTCTTTTGGGTTTCAATAACACTCTGGCTTTCATTGCTGCCGGAGACTGGGAACGGGCTGCCAATGGTATGCTGGCTTCCAAGTGGGCAAAGCAGGTTGGCCGTAGGGCGATTGAACTCTCCGAGCTGATGAGGAAAGGCAAGTGATACCGATCCCGGTCGAGATAGATGACATGCTGGCTATACTCAATTTGCCAAAGGAGATGGGTGACAACGGTATTTTCAAAGAACATAAAGCTATCGTCATGGAAACGATCAGAACCCTTGTTTTAGTTAATCATTACCAAGATGCAATACGCAACGATTACCCTGATGATGATCCATTCCTGATCTCTTTTCGTTTTGCGTTCTGTTTCCTGATGCTGCATAGCACCTGTGAGTTTCTCAATTTGAAGACCCTGGGTGAGGGAATAGTCAAGACAGTAGGATTAGACCAGTCTGCCACCGAACTGCTCACAGGAAGCGAAATTGACGCATTCAAAGCAAACCTTGAGCTAAGAGCACTGACCGGGCTTCGAGAGTATCTTAATCAGCATGGACAAAACCGCCTGGATGAACTGAAACCCAGACCTCCAAGAGTGATCAGGGTGGGAGTGATCTAATGCCGGATAACTATACCACTCCAGATGAGCTGATGCGAGAGATCTACCTGGCTATCTATGCTGCCTTGGAGAGCAGACTGCATTTGATCGGTTCTGTAATCGATGCCGAGTCCCGCAAGGAGATATTGGCGCAGCAGATTTATGACAAGGGCGACTTCTACGTCAATACAGGCTATCTGGTCGAGACCAGTCCTGATGCTATGATCCTGAGAGTGGGCTCCAATGTGCGTCACGAGCCTTTCGTTTTGGGCGGTAA
>JAUYAR010000079.1 GCA_030693415.1 Candidatus Cloacimonadaceae bacterium
GCGGAAGGCAGGCAGAGGATCTGGGATGTCTCTGATCCAGCGGTAAACACTGGAGCGATCGACCCTGAGCACATCGGCTATCTCATCAGTCCGGTAGTTGCGGTCATCATTAAAAACATTCATCGTTTCTATTACCTCGGCAGTATTGGTATTCATAGATGCCATTATTCATTCTCCCATATTTCTTTCAAATAAGCATGCATAACGCTGCCACTCTTTCTTATCTTATAATGCGGTGAAGTTGAGCACAATCTGACGGACTTGCCCGGAACCGTCTTTCTCGTAGAAAGTGATATACTGCTTGGTGGATACGACTTGGATAGCGGCATCAATCAACTCCATTGCTTCCTTCCAGACCGGATCCTTGATGTTGTAGCGGCGCAGTCTTAGGATACGGTATTTGGCGATCTCGCCTTTCTTGTCGACTTGGAAGGCTTCACTGATGATAGCTCTGAGATTGACGTTGGAGTCCGATGTCCAGGCTTTCAGGCACTCGTCGATCTTCTGCTTGGCAAGTTGTAGCTCCAAGCCGAACTGGATATGCTCTTTGAACCTGATTTCAACTCTGTACTTGCCGTCAAAGCTGTTGAGCAGGGCATTACCTTTCCACAGCAAGCCGTTCTTCTCAGCTACCTGCTGCAGGTACAACTCTACATCCTCAAAGAGCTTGGCTTTGTCGGCGACAATGCGGTCATGCAGTTTCTGGACACGTTCGATGGTCTTGGCTACGATGGCATCCTGCTTGAGGATTTCCGGTTTGATAATCGAGATGGGAATGCTCTGACCGCTAGCGTCAATTCTGGTGCGGTCGGCAGTTTTCTTAGCCTTGGGGGTGTTGGTGGTTTCCATGAGAGTTCTCCTTTTGCTGATTTTCTGTTCTATCTGTTCTATTTTCATTTTCTTGTTTAGATGCTTGGATTGCTGCTTTCTTGATGTAGTTCTGGAGCATGGCGATAACTGCCTTGCGCTCATTCATATCGAGCAGGTTCCAGTGGCTTTTGCGATAGTGGGTGATCATGAAGGTCCTGAGCTTGTGCTCATCCCATTTGGCTCTGAGCATCAGGGAGTGCATATACATGCCCTGTTTGTCATAAGTGTATTCATCAGGCTTGTTGGTAAGGCGTACCCGCATCAGGATAAGCTTCAGTTCGGTCAGGGTAAGTTCATCCAAAGCGGTCAGGGAGTCTCCCAGACCCAGATACTTGAGCAAGCCTTTCAGCTCCTCTTCTGTCCATCTGAACTTCTTGACCCGCAAGCCGTGGATATCTTGCCGCAGGTAGCGTTCTCTCTGTTCTTTCGTCATAGTAATACCCTCGTTTTAGTTTGGGGTTGGTTTTAGTCGATGATCCTGTGTCCGCCGATCTTGTTCAGACCACGCAGCATGCTCAGGATGCCCTTGGTGACTTTTCTGCCGATCTTGTGAACGTTCTTGCGGGAGATAACCACATAAGTGAAACTCCGCAGATCGATCACGTCAATGGATGCCAGTGCTTCCAGATAGATATAGACCCACTGTCTGGATTTACCGATCGTCTGAGCAATGTCTCGGATGGACTTATATTTGCCTTGCTCCAGGAGATCGAGCAGCTGGTGGGCTGCGCCTTGGTCAAAGCTCCAGCCCTTGTAGTGCTGATATCCGATCTGAGTGCGGTAACGATTGGCTCTGGCATAGATGCGCTCGGTGTGACTAATCAGCTTGATCTTTTCGGTTTGCAGCAACTCATCCAGAATAGGCTCTATCTCATCTAACTCTGTCTGAGTTAAAGTGGCAGCAGTCTGCGCCGAGAACGGTTTGTTGTACTGGCTGATGAAGTTGTCCACCAGTTCCCGAGTGCTCATAGAGCCTTCCTGAAGTCGATGTCATGCAGTGGAATATTGGGCTGCTTCTGGATGGCTGTCTCTAACATGTGCATCAGCTTCATGGCTTTTCTGAGGTTACCGGCACAGTTGTGGTAGACGATCTCAATCATCTCTCTGCCTACCTCCACATCCAATATCTGAGTGGCTATGGCTTTGATATCGGCTTTGGTGACCGGCTGGAACTCATAGAAGCTGTTGCAGCGATCAAAGTAGTATTCATTGATCTGCGCCAGTCTGTCTTTGGCATTCTGCATCCCGACCAGAATAACCACAGTCAGCGTCTCATCTACGATGTCCCGGATCGCACCGAGCAGTTGTTCGTGCCGGAAGGCATAGTCGATCTCATCGATTACAATGACTGTGTCTTCATGATCTTCCAATATCTGCAGACAAGCTTTGAATAGGTTATTGGCGGTGCCCATGGGGATGTACTCTCCAAGATTGAAGCGCTTGTAGAGTGCGGTCAGCAGATGCACTGCGAAAGACTTGGGTGTGGTGGTTGCCTCCAGCCGCAGATAGATATAGCCTTTGCTGAAGGCGATGCGGTTGGCATAGGTGGTCTTGCCCAATCCGGGCTTGCCGTAGATCAGTCCCAATCCCACCATCTCCAGCTTGGGACGGTTGAGCAGGAACCTGATCGTCTCATCGGCTTTCTCAACGTTGCTGATTCTGATCAGTTTGCCTTGTTTCATCTTATCTCCTTATCTTTATTCGGTGTCATTTCGTTGCTTGTTTGATGCCGATGAAGTCGCACATCTGTTTGAAGCTGTTGTTTACGAAGGGATTGGTATCTGAGTCTTGCTCGTCATCAACCGGAACATCCATGCTCTTCTCCTCTGTTGGAACTGGGAGACTGGGTTCGAAGGTCAATCCGGCTATCTGGTGTTCCAGGTTTTCAATGAACTGCTCCGGACCCGGCTGAGGTGCTTCGATAGCCGGAGGTTGGATAAAAGTGGGGTTCTCACTGGCAGCAATGGCTTTGCGGTAGGGTTCAAGTAGGGCATCGACCGTCTCCTGATTACGTTTCACG
This sequence comes from Candidatus Cloacimonadaceae bacterium, assembly GCA_030693415.1. Taxonomy (NCBI): domain Bacteria; kingdom Pseudomonadati; phylum Candidatus Cloacimonadota; class Cloacimonadia (SeqCode); order Cloacimonadales (SeqCode); family Cloacimonadaceae (SeqCode); species Cloacimonadaceae bacterium (SeqCode). The sequence goes on from JAUYAR010000079.1 coordinate 2,891, forward strand.
AAGATCTTGGAGCGTTGCTCGGTATTGCGCTGCAGCTTCTTGATGTAGGTGTATTCCTGCTTGAGAGCCTTATGCGCCAGCGGCTGATCCATAGCCAGCTTGATGAAGGGATGCTGAGTCTGCCGGAGCTCTGCCTGGCAGATGAATACGTCTTTGGTATCATAGACCAGTATCCACCTCGCATCAGCCAGGTCGTATCTGAAGATCACTGACTTACCGATGTAGTCGATCAAAGCCGGATGCCAGTAGCGGAGTTTGTTAAAGACGATGCCATCGTTACGTACTGCCTTGCGTTCTGTACTCAGCATCATAAAATTGAGTTTACATGGTTGCACCAGCCTGTCTTCCGGCAGAGAAGCAGAACTGAATACCTGCCAGGGAGTCTTGCCCTTCAGTCCCTCATGCGGATTCTCACCATAGACATACCGGACATAGAAGCCGATCATCTGCATGGCTTCCTCAATAGTGGGTGGTTCAGACTTGTATAGCTTCTGTGCCCATTTCTCATTCCGCATTAGCGTGGCAGGCTTGTTATCAATACAGGAGCCCCGGAAGCTGGAGATGAACCGCTCAAACTGCTCCTGGAAGGTCTTGAAGAACCGTTCGATCACTTTAGCTTTGGCATTGTAGCTGGCTGCGAACTGGGCTCCGATATTAAGCTTGGGGAAGATACCAGCCAGTTCTTTCTCCAGATCATGCTCTTCCCAGGTCTCATGAAAGAGTTTACTCTTGAAGGCTCTGCCATTATCGAGATAGACAAACTTAGGTAGCGCTCCCCAGTTCAGGAAACCGTTTCTAAATGCGATCTGGATGTGATGGCTGTCTTCGGTAAAGGCGAGTGATGCGCCTACCGGATAGCGGCTTGCCCAGTCCAGAACCATGATCATGGTCATGCGTTGCGCTTTCCCGGTCTTGGGATTGAGGATATCGAATGCCAAAGTATGACCGTCTGCCACCCATACTTCTCCCACATCGAGGATGCTGCTGTCCCGCATGATCGTCTTGATGATATGCTCAGCTACGTATTTACTGCCCTTGCGGGTTTGATTCCAGATGGCAGGATTGTCTCGCTCCCATTCCCGGCACCAGCGTCTTAAGGTTGGCACACTGGAGGGAGATTCGAGCATCCCCATTCTGGTTTTTGTTTTAAGAGCATTGATGGCAGAACCGATGGTCACTTGATTAGGATGCAACAGCACATTGAGCAGCAGTGCGCTTTCCTCTTCGGTTACCTTGCGCTTACGCTCTTTATTGCGACCTCTGTGGATCAGGGCAAACATATCCTGCTCAGACTCCTGATAGCGTTCAATCCAGAGCCTGAGCGCTCTATCGGTTCTCTTGCCCCGAAGCCGGTAGAGTTCCGGCACCAAGCTGCCATTGTTGTACTCTTCGGTTATCCGCAGCCACTCTTCCACTTTGAACTCACAATCAGTCAGGCGGTTGAGCACAATGGCGCAGAAGTGACCATAGAGCTTAGCCTCGGCATCATACTTGGTATAGTTCTGATTATAGGGCGTGAAATCGATATACTGTCCTTTTGGTTCCAGTTGGACTGTTACAGCCGGGAGGGTCTGAGCCGGATGTAGATCCTTCTCAGACTGGCTATCAAGCAAAGAATCGGCATCATCAACTTCAATATCCGATACATAAGCAGGAGATGACACATCCTTGGGTTTTCTATTCCGATTAGAGATCAGATCACCAAGCCAGGGCACTTTTTCCCGATCAGGGAAGCACTTGTTGAAGAACTCAGTGTACTCCTCTATCGTAAAGTCATAAGGCTTCATAATAATTACCATCCTCAGTTTTACATTCTCTGTATTGATAAATAAGAGCGCTGTACATGAGCTTGCCATCCACTTCGATGCCAATCTCAATGAACTCGCCCGGAAGCATACCCTTGGCTTCGCAGTCTGCCATCTCACTCACGAGTATATCGGGACTGGTCAGCAGAAAGGCTTTCATTACCCGGCTGCTGCCTAAGGCTATCTGCTGCTTATATACTGTTATCCGGTTGCGCTTCACGAACCGCCATACTGTCCGGGTGGAACAGTTCATCAACTCCGCCACCCGTTCGACGGTCAGCCAGACCGCATTGATCTTGCGTTTGCTCATTTTCAGCCTCTTCCAATAAAAATCAGTTACCGGTAAAAGCACTGTGACAATTCCGTTTCTGTGATGTGTCACAGTGGTCGAGTGATCTGGCACCACTGTGACATAATTCCGCCGATTTAATGTGTCACAGTGCTCAAAGCATCTTGTAATCAGCATTAACGGCATTTTCTCCCGATTGGAAACCACTGTGACAAGTGTCACAGTGCTCAATGTGTCACAGTGGTCGTCCTTGACCACTCTGCCCCCGGTCTCGTAAGTAGTCGCTTTCATAAGCGCCTCCCTCAAATTATTGTTGGTCTCTACATAACTGCGCTGCAATAACTTGGGAAGTCCTTTCTGCTGTTTCCGAGCACTATTGAAAAACTTCTGAGACCGCTGGAAGAATCCGCCGCCCAATCACACTATAAAATTTAGTTCTTGACAGGACAAGTCAGGGTGTTTTCATTGTCCTATGTTGACCTTAGATGCATAATAATACCCATAGAGGTATTGTCAAGCAGAATATCATCCCAAAGGGGGAGAAATGAAGGCAGAAGATATCGGCGCTAGGCTCGGAATGCTGGTCAAAGCATTGCATTTGAAGAACTACGAGTTCAATGAAAAATTCGGTATTTCGCCCAATTCTATGTCTCGTTATAAGAACAATGAGCGCTATCCGGAGTCGGAATTCTTAGCTAAATTAGTCGAAGCCGGAGTGAATGTGAACTGGTTACTCAGAGGAGAAGGCTCGATGTTTATCCAAGCTGTCTGGGAGATGGGACCCGACATCAAGACTTCCAAGAAGGTGCAGATTGTGGATGGGCACCCGACCTTAGTCAATGATTTTGATAGGACTTACGTACGTACCTCAATCTTCCCGATTGCGGCGGAAATTTCCGCCGGACAACCACTCGAAGTGAGAGATGACTATGAATCGGCGGATTCTGTCGAAATCCCAACCAAGTATATCCCACTCGGTACGGACAACTACATTGCCTTCAAAGTTAACGGTGAGAGCATGGAGCCGCAGATCCTGCATAATGATGTTGTGCTGATCCGCAAGCAGCTCACCTGGGACAATGTGGACGGTAAAATCTGTGCCGTCAGATTCGAGGGAGGCATTACCCTGAAAAGGATTCAGTATGATCCGGCTCGCAAGGGAGTTCTGCTCCAACCGCTCAATAAAGACTTTCGTGTTCTTATTATAGACTCAGATCAGAATGACTCGCTAACCATGATCGGCCCCTTAGCGCTCCAATTGCGGGTCTATAAATCTGATGCCCTTTCCGAAAAATCTGATGATTCCGAAACCAGTCCAAAATGAGCGCAAATTTGAAATAAAGGTGATCCAAATACGTCCAAAACAGTCTAAAAAGCACTGTGACACAGTCCAAAGCATATCTTATCTATCTCTCCACCACATAAACAATTAAGACCACTGTGACAGGTGACACTCATTTGAAACTTTGGGTGACACATTGTAGTGATTGGTAAATATAACAGATACCTATTTCATGATTTTATCTGATATTACGCCTGATATTACGCCATCTGATATTACGCCATGAGTTACGCCATTTTAAGTCATATTTCCGCAATTTCCCCACCAGTTTTACGCCGAAAAAAGATGGTGTTGACGATGGTGGGAGACGTTGATCCCGCCGGATTGAGCTCTTGCCGACGCCGGTTTTTCTCCTCCTTGAACCGTCCTGCAACCCCAACCGGTATCGTCTCCGATATGTTTCACCGGCTGCCCGCAAGCATTTGTATCGTTCGGTCTTTCAAGCAAGCGGTTTGTTCCGCGTGCAAACTATTTTCCTTGACTGATAGGGGCTCTCCGGCAGAGCTGTTCTGCACATAAATCAATAGGTGAACTGAATGACTTTAAATGACATAGCGAACATGCTGGAAGCGGAAGTGATCCTGCCCGGAACGGGGATGGAGACACCAGTTCCATGCGCCTTTGCCTCGGATCTGATCAGCGACATCCTGATGTGCACCAAGGAGCCGACCCTTCTTTTGACGGGGTTGACGAACAATCAGGTGATCCGTCTATCGGACATGATCGATCTGACGGCGATAGTATTTGTGCGAGGGAAAAAGCCCTTGCAAGAGATTGTGGAAATGGCAAAGGAGCGGAATCTGCCGCTACTTGCCACAAATATGACGTTATATCGTTCCAGCGGGTTGTTGTTCAATGCCGGATTGCGCAGTTGCAAGATCTGAGATGGCGGAATACTGGAACGTCAGCCCCGGTTTTGAGGACGCGATTACCCGTTATTTTACGGATGTTCCCGAAGCCGAGGTGACCCTGGAATCTGCGATTCCGGAAAAGGATTTCAATTCCGCGGGCAGGGGCTCCGCCGAGGTCAAAAACCTGCTCAAACGCCTGGGAGTGGACAATGACATCCTGCGCCGGGTGGCGGTTGCCGCTTATGAAGCGGAAATCAACGTCGCCGCACACTCAATTGGCGGAAAGATGACAAGCCATATCTATGACGACATGATCCACATCAAGTTTGAAGACCGGGGACCGGGCATTGCCGATATTGACCAAGCAATGATTCCTGGATTTTCCACCGCGGACGAATTGGTTCGCGAGTTTGGTTTCGGAGCCGGTTTGGGGCTTCCCAACATCCTAAGAAACGCGGATGCTCTGCACATCGTTTCGGCAAAAAATTGCCCGACGCTGGTGGAACTGATCATCTATTTCACACCGATATGAACGACGAAAAGAAGCAATACTTTCATGCTCTTCAGATCCTTGCGGATAACTGCACGGGCTGCACTGCCTGTGTGAAGGTCTGTCCCACTGAGGCGATCAGGGTGCGAGACCGCAAAGCTTCGATCGATCCAAACCGTTGCATCGATTGCGGCAACTGCGTCTCCATCTGTCAATTCCATGCCATCATTCCACGCAGCGACTCGCTCGAAACCTTGAATAAATTCAAATATCGGGTGGCGATCATTTCGTCATCATATTTTGGTCAATTCACCGAAGACATATCCTATGCAGTTGCCAAGCAAGCACTTCTGGAGCTTGGCTTTGACGAGGCGGCGGAAGAGGCGATGGTGACGGATTTTATGATCAAGATAATCCGGGATTATATCCGTGCCAATCGGGACAAGCGTCCCATCCTTTCCAGCAACTGTCCCGCGGTGGTTCGTCTGATCCAGGTGAAATATCCTGCGCTTTTGCCCAATCTCTTCCACCTGGAAGCGCCGATGAGCATTCTCACCCGCTATTTAAGAGAGAAAATCAGGGAAGAAAAACAGCTCAATGAAGACGAGATCGGTATCTTTTTGATCGTGCCCTGCGTGGCTCACGTGACCGCTGTCCATCAGCCTGAGGGCGTTTACAAGCATTTGCAGGACGGGGCTTTTTCCATCGGAATGATCTATGGCAAGGTGCGCGAACTGATCAAAAAGGTGCAAAACAACCCCGTGGAAATAGATACATATCCCAAAGGATTGACTTGGGCGCTCTCCGGAGTGCAAGCGGAACTTGTTGATTGCGAGGATATTCGCGCGCTTTCGGTGAACGGGATCGAAAACGTGATGGACATCCTTTCCCGCGTGGAAGATCACTACCTTGATCAATATGACTATATCGTATTGCGCAGTTGCACAAACGGTTGCGTGGGCGGCTGCCTCAATGTGGAGAATCCCTTCGTGGCAATGAGCCGGATACAGAAAATGATCAAGGAAGGCGAGGAGCAAATCATCGATATCCATAATCTCGAAGAGCTTTACCATGATGGAGAGTTTGCCGTCGCTCCCCTGACCGCGCGTCCGATCATGGAGCTGGATAAGGACATCAAAACCGCCATCAAAAAGATGAAGAAAATAAACGAGTTTCTCACCATGCTGCCGGGCTTAAACTGCAGCGCCTGCGGATCTCCCACCTGCTATGCCCTGGCGGAAGATATCGTGCTGGGCAAAGCCACGATCGATGATTGTTTGGTGCTGCTCAAGCGTCATTCCAAAGAAGAGGATTGATGCCGGTAATCAAGCTATATATATGCAAAAAGGATAGATAACATGATCAAACTTTCGGATTACTTACATGCGGTCGGCGGCTCGAATCTGACTCCGGCGATCGATGCAGAAGAAATCGGGATCACGGACGGATACGTCTGTGACATGCTCTCAGATGTGATGGGCTCCGCGAAAGCGGGACAAGCTTGGATCACCATCATGAAACACTTGAACGTGGTGGCAGTGGCATCCATGACCGGTATTCCGGCGATAGTTTTTGCCAAAGGCGGAGTTCCGGAAGCTCCGGTGATCGAAAAAGCCCTCGAAGAAGGCATCTGTCTGATCACCAGCGCTTTGACGCCTTTTGAACTTGCCGGAATCCTTTACAAACAACTGGAAAACTGATACCCGGAAATGCGCTGGTTCAACGCGGATCTGCATATCCATTCCGTTCTTTCGCCCTGCGGAGGATTGGAGATGTCGCCGCGGGAACTCGTGGCGCGCCTGAAAACCATCGGTATCGATTGGTTTGCGATCACGGATCACAACAGCATGGCAAATTGCCCCGCCTATGAAGCAGTCGCAAAACGCGCAGGTATCGAATTTACCTGGGGGATGGAGCTTCAAACCTCGGAGGAGATCCACCTGCTCGTCTATTTTGACAACGTGGTGCTGGCGCAAGCCTTTGATCAGGAAGTATATGCGTCTCTGCTGCCGCTCGATAACGACGCGGATTTTTTCGGCGATCAAGTTATCATTGACGAAAATGAGAACATTTTATCCGTGGAGCAACGAGCGCTGTCAAACTCATCGCTGTGGGACTTGAACACCGCAGTGGAAATGGCTTTGGCGCATGATGGATTCTGCGTTCCGGCGCATGTTGACTCCGGTGTGAACAGTATTATCAGCCAGCTCGGTTTCCTGCCTGAAAAACCGCGTTTTAACGCTTTCGGGATAACTGCGCGCGCGGACGTAAGCAGGTTTTTACAAAAGCAGCCCGTTTTTTCGGGAAAGACACTGATCCGCAGCTCGGACGCTCATTATTTGAGCGATCTCGGCAGCGGTTTCAGCCGCATCCGGGTTTTGGAAGCCGGCGCTTCCGAACTCGCCAAAGCGGCACTGCGTCTTGATCACAGAAATATAATTATATAAGATAGAAGGAGGAGATATGAATTCCGTATCTCAGCTTGACAATCCTCTCTATGACCGCCTCAGGGTGGTGATAGGGGAGAAAAAGGATCTGCGCAATCCGCTGATCGAGATTTTGCGCATGGCGCAGGAGATATTTGGATACCTGCCCGTCGAAGTGCAGGAATTTATCGGTAAAGAGATGAATCTTCCTGTGAGTAAGATCTTTGGCGTGGTGACGTTTTATAACTTCTTTTCGATGAAACCCCGCGGCAAGTTTATGCTCAATGTCTGCACCGGCACGGCATGTTTCGTCAAAGGCGCTCCCCGCCTGATCCAAATGATCTCCGAACACCTCGGAATCGAAATGGGGGAGACCTCCAAAGACGGGCTTTTTACCATGAGCGCGGTGCGCTGCGTCGGTGCCTGCTCTCTGGCTCCGGTTTTCGTCATCGGGGAAGACACTTTTGGCAGGATCGAAACCAGGGACAAAGTCTCCGAGATCTTCAAACGCTATCAATAAACGGAAAACAGCATGCAAGATATCTCTCTGCACCTTCTGGACATCATCGAAAACTCCGTGCGAGCGAAAGCCAGAAACATCAAGGTGCGCGTGATCAATAACGCTGAAAAGAACCGTTTGCGCATCATTGTCGAAGACGACGGAGTGGGGATGGACACCCAGACCCTGGAAAGAGCGCAGGATCCTTTCTATACCAGCAAAGCCGAACGGGAAAAGAAGGTCGGGCTCGGTATTCCGCTGTTTAAACAGAACGCGGAGCTTGCCAACGGCAGTTTCAAGATGGCAAGCGAACCTGGCTTTGGCACGGTGCTCACGGTGGATTTTGAACTGAGCAACATCGACCGTATGCCGCTTGGAAACCTCAAGGATACCCTTCTGGGATCGATTATCGGGCACCCGGAAGTAGATTTTTCCATCCATCTGACCTGTCGCGAGCGGGGGCATGAACAGTCCTTTCATTTCGATACTGCCGCCATCAAAGAAGAGCTTGGCGATATCCCGCTCACCTATCCCGATGTGATTGAATACATCGATCAAAGTTTATTTGAAGGAATACAAAATACAAACATGGAGGATGTCTGATGAAAACATTGGCAGACCTTAAGAAAATCCGTGAAAAAGCCCAGGAAGAAATGAAATTTCGTGGCGGAAACGTGCGCATCAAGATCGTCGTGGGGATGGGAACATCCGGTATCGCGATGGGCGCCCGTGAAGTGATGAAGACCTTTCTGGAAGAGATCTCAAACCGCAACCTCACCGACGTCTTGGTCACCCAGACCGGCGAGAAAGGGCTTTCCTCAATGGAACCCGTCGTCGATGTCATCGAAGATGGCAAAGCCAAAATCACATACGGAAACATGAACCCGGACAAAGTCAAGAAAGTGGTGGTAGAACACATCGTCAATGGAAGAACCGTCTCCGATTATGTAGTTGCCACCGGCGACTGATAGGGAGGATCGCCAATGTCTCTCAAGAGAATTGACCTGCTGATCTGTTGCGGCTCCGGCTGCGTATCGGCAGGCGCATTGAAAATCAAGGAACGCTTTCACGAAGTCCTGAATGAAAAAGGGATCTCAAACGAGATCAACATCATCGAGACGGGGTGTATGGGTCCTTGCGACTATGGTCCTGTCATGGTCATCTATCCGGAAGGCATCTTCTACAAAGCGGTCACTCCGGAAGACGTTTCGGAGATCGTGGAAAACCACTTCATCAAAGGCAGACCGGTTCAACGGTTGATGCTACACGATGAAGAAAAGACGTTCGCTGCGCAGAAAGACGTTCCTTTTTACCAGAAACAGGTGAAAGTGGCGCTGGAAAACTGCGGCTACATCGATCCCGAAAGCTTGGACGAGTATATCGCCACCGGTGGATACGAAGCCCTCGGAACTGTGTTGACCACGATGACACCCCAACAAGCGATCGACGTGATCAAAGAGTCCGGCTTGCGAGGTCGCGGCGGCGGCGGATTTCCCACCCACGCCAAATGGCAGATGGTTCACGACGCCAAAAGCGACGAGAAATATATCATCTGCAACGGCGATGAGGGAGATCCCGGAGCCTTCATGGATCGTTCGATCCTTGAAGGAGACCCGCACCGCATCCTTGAAGGAATGATGATCGCAGCCTATGCCATCGGCGCAACCAGCGGGTTTTTCTATATCCGCGCGGAATATCCCCTCGCGATAAAACGCATCAAGCACGCCATCGAACAAGCCAAAGCGATGGGTCTGATGGGGGAAAGCGTCTTCGACAGCAAGTTCAGCTTCGATGCTGAAGTTCGCACCGGCGCGGGAGCTTTCGTATGTGGCGAGGAGACGGCATTGATCCACTCCATCGAAGGCATGCGCGGCAATCCCTCTCCCAAGCCTCCCTATCCCTCCACAAGCGGCCTCTGGGGCAAACCCACGGTCGTGAACAACGTGGAAACCTTTGCAAATGTTCCCAGTATATTCGTTAAGGGCGCCAAATGGTTTGCGTCCATGGGAACCGAGCTTAGCAAAGGCACCAAGGTCTTTGCCTTGACCGGAGATATCAGAAACACCGGCTTGGTGGAAGTCCCGATGGGGATCACCCTGCGCGAACTGATCTTTGACGTTGGCGGCGGCATAATCGGCGGACGCAAATTCAAAGCTGTGCAACTGGGCGGACCCTCAGGAGGTTGCCTCACCATCGAACATCTGGACGTTGGCGTGGATTATGAAAGCCTCAAAGCGCGCGGCGCGATGATGGGTTCCGGCGGCGTGATCGTGATGAACGACCAAAATTGCATGGTCAATATTGCCAAATACTTTATGGATTTCTGCGTGGATGAATCCTGTGGAAAATGCTCGCCCTGCCGCATCGGGCTCAAACAGATGTATGACATCCTTGAGCGCATCGTCCATGGTTATGGTAAAATCGGCGACATCGAAGAACTTCAACGCCTCGGCGAAGCAGTGAGCCGCCTTTCGCTCTGTGGACTGGGACAATCAGCTCCCAATCCAGTGCTTTCCACCATCCGCTATTTCCGTGATGAATATGAAGCTCACATCCGCGATCACAGTTGCAGCACCAAGGTCTGTCTCGCTCTCATGCATTTTGACATCGATAAGGACAACTGCATCGGCTGTTCCCTCTGCGCCAGAAAGTGCCCCGTCAATTGCATTACCGGCAGCCGCGAGGAGAAATATACGATCCATCAACTCGACTGTGTCAAATGCGGAAATTGTCAGGACGTATGCCCGGTCAAAGCGGTGAACCGCGTCCCCGGCATGCACCCGGAAGAAAAAACCAAACGTGATACGCTGAAAAAGCAGCACCCTCACGAAGATTAATACAGGGGAAGATATGTATAAAGAAATCTGCAAAAAATACTCTCCCGATAAAGACAATCTGATCTATATCCTGCACGACATCCAGGATACACACCCGCAGCACTACATTTCGGAAGAAGCTGTGGAAGTAATCGCGGAATACCTCGGCGTTCCCGCAAACCACATCTATGGAGTGATCACATTTTACTCCATGTATAGCACATCTCCGCGCGGCAGGAATATCATCCGCCTTTGCGAATCTCCGCCTTGCTATATCAAAGGCTCCGAGAACATACTGCGCAAGATGAAAATCATGCTCGGTGTGGAAACCGGCGGAACAAGCAAAGACGGGCTTTTCACACTTGAGCTTTGTGCATGCCTCGGCGTCTGTGGAAACGCACCCGTGATGATGGTCAACAACGATGTCTATGGCGACCTCACCGAAGACAAGGTGGAAGAAATCGTCGAAAAGATCAGAAGGGGGAATTGATGAAATTCTATCGTAGCCACATTCTCGTCGGAATCAACGAAACTTCCCTCAAAGCCGGAGTGCAGGACTTCATCCAAACCCTGCGCCTCGAACTGAAAAAGAACAACCTTCAGGAAGAGATCAACATCCTCGAGACCGGTCCACTCGGCTTCTTCGGCAAAGGAATATGCCTGAGCGTCTATCCCGAAAACGTAAACTATCAGGACGTCAGGATCGAAGACATCAGCGAGCTTGTCTCGGAACACTTCCTCAAGGGGCGTCCCTTGTCTCGTCTCATGCTCGATGCAGCAGGAAAATTCAGCCCGATCCTCAATTATAACAAACGCATCGTGTTGCGCAATTCCGGCATCATTGATCCCGAAAGCATTGATGAATACATCGGCGCCGGCGGATATGAAGCACTCGAAAAAGCCCTCACGCAGATGGAACCCAAGCAGATCGTTGACGAAGTCAAAAAATCCGGTCTTCGCGGACGCGGCGGCGCGGGTTTTCCTGCCGGGATGAAATGGAGTTTCACCGCTCCCATTGAAGCTGTGCAGAAATATGTGGTCGTCAATGCCGACGAAGGCGAACCCGGTACTTTCAAAGACCGTCTCATCATGGAAGGCGATCCGCATCAACTGCTTGAAGGGATCATGATCTGCGGTCGTGCCATCGGTGCGAACAAAGGCTGGATCTATATCCGCGGCGAATACAAACTCTGCATCGAACGCCTTGAAAAAGCAATCGCCCAATGCCGCGAATATGGCATCCTCGGCAAAAACATCTTTGAAAGCGGTTTTGATTTCGATATCGACATCAGAATCGGTGCCGGAGCTTATGTTTGCGGAGAGGAAACCGCTCTGATCGAATCTCTCGAAGGAAACCGCGGCAATCCCAGATGGAAACCGCCCTTCCCGGGTGTCAAAGGTTTATGGCGCTGCCCCACGGTCGTGAACAACGTCGAGACCCTTGCAAATATCCCTTTCATCATCCAAAAAGGCGCTGACGAATTTCTCAAGTATGGCACCCCCGAATGCCCCGGCACGAAGGTCTATACGATATTGGGCGACGTTGCGCATCCCGGTCTCTGTGAAGTGGACATGGGCAGCACCCTGCGCACCATCATCAATGACTATGCAGGCGGGATGAAGAAAGGTTTCCGTTTCAAAGCAGCGTTGGTCGGCGGAGCGGCAGGTGTGATCATTCCCGATCGTCTTTTGGACGTCAAGATGGATTTTGCCAGCCTCAATCAATATGCTGCAGTGCTCGGCAGTGGCGCGATCCTCGTGATGAACGAGCATCAAAGCATCGTCGATATACTGTGGTCGATCATCCGTTTCTTCCGTCATGAATCCTGTGGAAAATGCGCCCCCTGCCGCAACGGTTCCGAACAGCTCTACCGCCTCATCACCAAGATCAAAAAAGGCGAGGGCACCATGGACGATGTCGAGCTGATGCTCCTCATCGCCGAAACCATGCAGCAAACGTCATTCTGCGCCTTGGGACAATCCCCCATCATGGCGATCAGATCTGCGATCGAGAACTTCAAAGACGAATTCATCACGATAACAAGTAATTAAAAATAAAGAGGTTTGAAACTATGGCTAAAACAGTCAACGTTTGGATCGATGGTCATCATCTGGAAGTCCCGGACACCATGACGATCATCGAAGCCGCCGATAAATATGGGATATATATCCCAAGGTTGTGCTATCATCCCGATCTTCCGCCCACCGCCAATTGCGGCGTTTGCGTGGTTGATATTACTGGAAACCCTTCTCCCAAGCGCGCTTGCTGCACTCCGGTCATGGAAGGCATGAAGATTACCACCAATTCCAGAAACCTGCGTGCCTACCGCAAGACCCTGATCGAATTGATCCTTTCCAACCATGAAGTGGTTTGTCCCACCTGCGCCGCAAACAACAAATGCGAGCTGCAGACCCTGGCAAACAACCTCGGAGTCGATCCCGACGCCCTGCCCTGCATCCTGGATAAACAACTGGTTGACAACAGCAGTCTTTCCATCATCCGAGACGTCAACAAGTGCATTGCCTGCGGACGCTGCATCACTGTCTGCAACGACGTTCAGACCGTTTATGCACTCACCGTGGCGGATCGTGGTATAGCCGCGCATATCGACACTGCCTTCGGAAACGGCATGGCAAACAGCCCCTGCGTCAATTGTGGTCAATGCACAGTCTATTGCCCCACCGGCGCTTTGCGGGAACGCAGCGAAGTCGATGCCGTCTGGGATGCCATCCTCGATCCCGAAAAACACGTGGTAGTACAGGAAGCTCCTGCCATTCGCGTGTCCCTCGGTGAGGAATTTGGCATGCCCCTGGGCAGCGTCACCGCCAAGAAAATGTATGCCGCTCTGCGAAAAATCGGCTTTGATTCGATCATGGACACCAATTTCACCGCCGATCTCACGATCATGGAAGAAGGCACCGAGTGCGTCGCCAGGCTCAAAGCTGGAGAAAAGCGTCCCCTGATCACTTCCTGTTCCCCCGGCTGGATCAAATTCATGGAAACCTACTATCCCGACCTCGCGGATTGCGTATCCACCGCAAAATCCCCTATGTCCATGTTCGGCGTCCTTGCCAAGACCTATTATGCCGAGGAAAGAGGCATCGACCCCGCCAAGATCGTCTCTGTGGCGATCATGCCCTGCACGGCGAAGAAGTTTGAAGCTCGCCGCCCCGAATTGCGCGATTCCGGATTCCAGGACACCGATTACGTCCTCACAACCCGTGAATTTCTGCGCATGATCAAGGAAGCCGGCATCGATTTTGCCAACCTCAAAGACGCGGACGCGGACGAAGGTATGAGCTTCTACACCGGCGCGGGAACCATCTTTGGCGCCACCGGCGGAGTGATGGAAGCGGCAATTCGTTCCGCATACACACTCGTGACCGGCGAAGAGCTGGAAGCAATCGATATCCACGCAGTTCGCGGACTCGAGGGCGTCAAGGAAGCCACTGTTCCGGTGCCGGGATTTGGTGATCTCCGAGTTGTTGTGGCACACGGTCTTTCCAACGCCCGCAAGGTGATGGATGCCGTGCGCGAAGGCTTGAAAACCACCGGCGAATCCCCCTGGCACTTCATCGAGATTATGGCATGCCCCGGAGGATGCGTAGGCGGTGGTGGACAGCCTTATGGCAACGACATCGCATCACGCGCCAGACGCGGTTTGGCTCTTTATGAAGAAGATCGCAACCTTCCGGTGCGCAAATCCCACCACAACCCCGAAGTATTGCGCATTTATGAACGTTTCCTGGGTGAGCCGAACTCCCCTCTGGCGCATAAATTGCTGCACACCCACTACTTCAAACGCTCGGTCAATACCGGACAAGTGACCGAAGAAGCGACCCACAAACATCACTAAAGTCAAAATGACAAAATAGAAAAGGCGGGATGGAAGTCCCGCCTTTGTTTCAGTTAGTGCATTGTTTGGGTTCTATTTCAAATAAAATAGGTAGATTAGTTGCTAACCCAAGTTTCGCATGAAAAATGTGTTTTTAGTCATTTTGGAATCGTAACTCATTGAAAAATAGTATTTGAGTTTCGGAAAATAGCCAATTAGTGTCCAAAATCAGGGCTTTGCAGGAAAAATATATATTGACAGCTT
>JAUYAR010000080.1 GCA_030693415.1 Candidatus Cloacimonadaceae bacterium
GGAATTTACCACCCCAATGGTTAACTCATTGCAGGTTAACTATTTGCAGGCACTCCGCAGGATCGGCATCCGGCGCTACCTCCTTAGCATTACGGAGTCAATACGGACTTAGTCCGTAATGAGTCCGTATTGATTCCGTAAAGCAAAGGGGGAAGATGCCGGATTTTATAGGTGAGATTTGAGATGAGTTCCCACCCTTCCACCTTTCCACCAATTCTCTTCTTGACAAGAATCTGCCCCGCGAAAAGGATGATCCCTAAACGAAGCTGTCTGCTTCTGCCTTAATGCCAATGTGCACGTAAGGCTATGATAGTAATAACATTATGATTTGAATCATTACTGTGAAGCAGGCGGAACGAGATGTTCCGCCTTTTTCATTTCCGGTAAGAAGGAGGTTCTTATAATCCGGATTAAACGTGGAAAGGCACGAACCAAAGAGGTGGTGCCAAAAGAACGGATCAACAATCAGATCTCGGCGAGCAACGTGCGTCTGATCGGTGCCGATGGCA
The DNA here is from genome assembly GCA_030693415.1 of Candidatus Cloacimonadaceae bacterium. Lineage (NCBI taxonomy): Bacteria > Pseudomonadati > Candidatus Cloacimonadota > Cloacimonadia (SeqCode) > Cloacimonadales (SeqCode) > Cloacimonadaceae (SeqCode) > Cloacimonadaceae bacterium (SeqCode). The sequence goes on from JAUYAR010000080.1 coordinate 510, forward strand.
GACAGATCGGAGTGGTTTCGCTGCGTGAGGCTTTGCGCCGGGCAGAAGAGACGGAGCTCGATCTGGTGGAGATTTCTCCCAATATCGATCCTCCGGTTTGCCGTATTCTGGACTTTAGTAAGTACTATTTCCAAAAGGAAAAGAAAGCTAAGGAAGCCAAAAAGAAACAACACGAAGTGGAAATCAAAGAGATCAAGTTTGGTCCCAATACCGAGGAACACGATTTTAACTTCAAGAAAAACAATGCCGTCAAATTCCTCAAACAGCATAACAAAGTGAAATTCACCGTGCGTTTCAGGGGACGTCAGATGGCGCACAAGGAATTGGGGTACAGGGTATTGGAAAAACTCAAAGCCGATCTGCATTCGATTGCGGACGTCGATGCGGAGCCAGTATCCGATCGCAACCTGCTTTCCATGATCATGAGCCCCAAAAAGGAAATCGACCGCATTCTGGAAAAGCTGAGCAAAACAGAAGAGACGCCGATCCAACCGGAAGCTGAGGTAACGGAAACACCCGCTCCTGACGGCGAACCGACTGAAAATAAATAAACATCCTGGTATCAGGATACATAGATTCCATCAGTCCGCGACCCGGACTGAGGTGTATAATACGCGAAAAAACACAAGGAGATAAAGATGCCTAAGATCAAGACAAACCGTTCCGCAGCAAAGCGGTTCAAGGTTACCGGCTCGGGCAAGATCGTGCGCCACCACGCCAAGAGCGCTCATATCAAAACCAAGAAATCCCCCAAGCTGAAACGCCACTTGCGTGCCAGCGCGATCGTCCGTAAATGCGATGAAGGTAGAATCCGTCGCATGCTTGTATTGTAAAGGAGAATAACGATGCCAAGATCAACTAATAATCCAGCCGCACACCGCAGAAGAAAGAAATATTTGCTCGCAGCCAGAGGCTTCTTTGGCCGCAGAGGAACCATCTATCGCGTTGCCCGTCAGACTGTCGAACGCGGACTCGCCTTTTCCTTTGCTCACCGCAAACAGAAAAAGAGAGTTTTTCGCCGCCTGTGGATCGTCCGTATCAATGCCGCCTGCAGGATCAACGATATGTCCTACAGCAGGTTTATCAACGGCTTGCACAAAGCCAATATCGAGATTAACCGCAAAACCCTCGCCCATCTGGCATGGCACGATAGCGACGCCTTCGCCAAATTGGTGGAAATCGCCAAGGGAATCTGAGCCGACATTTTGTTGCTGACGCGGCAGACGGGATTCGTTTGTTGCTCCAGAAAACGGTGCATCAGTGCATAGCAACCTCGATTAAGAAAAACGGGAGATTTAGTGCAAAGCCAATTGATGGAATTGGTCGCGCGGGCAAAAACCGACATCACCGCCTGCGCAAGCCCAAATGATATACTCAATGTCCGGTCGCAGTATCTGGGTAAGAAAAGCATGCTCAATGGCCTTTTTGCCCGTCTGCGCGAGCTTTCTGCAGAAGAAAGACCCGCCTTTGGACAATTAATCAATGATGCCCGCGTTGAATTGGAAATACTGATCGCCGAGCGGGAAAATCAGATCAAAATCCAAAGCTGGGAAAAGCAAAGCTCCGCACTGCAGATGGATATCACTCTGCCGGGGATAGCAAATGAGCGGGGAGGATTCCATCCGCTCACGATCATCCGCAACCGCATCGACGAAGTCTTTCTCAGCATGGGTTTTGAAATCGCTGAGGGCTTGGATATCGAAGACGAATTCCACAATTTTGACGCGCTGAATACTCCAGAAGACCATCCTTCGCGGAATCTGGCGGATACTTTCTATCTGGACAACGGTAAGCTGCTGCGGACTCAAACCTCCACAGTGCAGATCCGGGTGATGGAAAGCTATCCTCCGCCGATCAGGATCATTTCCGCCGGTAGATGCTACCGCAACGACAAGCCTGATCCCTCGCACTCCCCCGTCTTTCATCAAGTGGAAGCGCTCGTGGTGGATAAAGGCATATCCATGGCGGATCTGCAGGACTCGCTACAGGCTTTTGCAAACATCATGTTTGGCAGCAAGGTGCGCTCCCGTATCAGACCCCATTTCTTTCCTTTCACTGAGCCCAGCGCAGAGATCGATATCAGTTGCGTGAGCTGTCAGGGAACAGGTTGCCGCATCTGCAAACACTCCGGCTGGCTTGAAATGGGTGGTGCCGGCATGGTCGATCCCACCGTGTTCACAACCGTGGGCATCGATCCTGAGATCTATTCCGGATTCGCTTTCGGACTCGGCATCGAACGCATCGCCATGCTCAAGTATAACATTCCGGACATGCGCATCCTGTTTGAAAACGACATCCGCATGCTGCGCCAATTCAGTGGTGAATCGTCATGAAGATATCCTACCGCTGGCTCAGCCAATACATCGATCTGCCGGAAAGCGTCGATGACCTGAAACGATATCTCACTTTCTCCGGCATCGAAGTCGAAGGCATTCAGACCATTCCCGCCCTGCCGGAAAGCGTCGTCTCGGCAAAGGTCGTCAGTGCTGAAAAACTCGAAGGCAGCGATCATCTGATTATCTGCAAGGTCGATGCCGGAAACGGTGCAGAGCCTTATCAGGTGGTTTGCGGCGCGCCCAATTGCCAAAGCGGCATGATCGGCATTCTCGCTCTACCCGGCACTCAACTCAAAGACCTTCTGATCAAGAAAACAAAACTACGCGGAATCGAATCCAGCGGTATGCTCTGTTCGGAAAGAGAATTGGGAATATCGGATAATCATGCCGGTATCATTGAGCTGGCGGAAGATACACCCATCGGCATATCGGTCAATGAGTTATATGATTTTCCGGATAGCATATTCGAGCTCGAGATCACTCCCAACCGCTCCGATCTGTTAGGTTATTTTGGCATTGCCAGAGATCTCTCGGCATCGATGGGCAAGGCTTTGAAGCTTCCCACCCTACCCGATATTCCCACAGAAATATGCGAAACTCAGGGATTGAAACTAATCCTCAAAGAACCTGAACTCTGTCCTCGTTATACCGCGCGTTTGATTTTCAATGTGACGGTCTGCCAATCGCCGCTGTGGTTGAAAAGCTTACTGATTAAATCAGGGCTCAGACCCATCAACAACATCGTCGATATCACCAATTATGTGATGCTCGCGACCGGGCATCCGCTGCACGCCTTTGATTATCATACACTTGCCAAGATGGATGAAACCGATCCCCACCCCGCCATCGTGGTGCGCAAAGCTTTTGTAAACGAACCTTTCGCCGCGCTTGATGGAAAGGACTATATCCTGGAAGGTGACGAACTTGTGATCGCGGATGGAGAGAAAGCTTCAGCCATCGCAGGTGTAGTCGGTGGTCGGGTATCCGCCATCACGGATGAGACGACGGCAATCGTTTTGGAATCCGCTGCTTTTTACCCCGGCTCGATCCGCAAGACGGCATTTAAGCACAAGATTTCCACGGACTCTTCCTATCGTTTTGAGCGTCATCTTTGTGATTTCACGCCTCCGCATGCCGGCGCTATGGCGACAAAGCTCATCCTCGAGCTTGCCGGCGGCGAAGTGATCAATGGGTTATACGACGCCTATCCCAAGCCCTGGCAGCCACAATATCTCGCACTACGCCCTCGCAGATTTGAACAGATTATCGGCTACAAAATGCCTGAGGAGCAGATCCTCATCTATCTGGAAAAGTTGGGCTTGAAGTTCCTGCAATATGGAGATTTCCAAGCTGGGCTGATTCCAGATCCAAGCACTATCTACTGTTTCCACGGCGAAGAGGTCAAAGCGGGAATCACGCAGTTTTCTCCCCGCGACGAATGCGTGCACGCTCTCTATTTCAGCGTTCCGCCCTACCGGGTGGATCTGACTCGGGAGATCGATCTGATCGAAGAACTGACAAGGCTGGACGGCTATGACAAGATTCCGCAAAAGACGCCGGTTTCAATGATCATGGATCGCCATGCCTACCGGATCAGAAAGCTGATCGCCGCTCAATTTCGCGATATTGGCTTTTTCGAGACCGTCAGCTACAGTTTCTTGGATCCGGAACAGCTTGTGCAGCTTGGCTTTGACGAAGAGGAGCTAAAACGGGATCTGATCAGATTGATCAATCCGCAAAGCAGCAATCAAAGTGCCATGCGCATCAGCCTGATCCCGCAACTGCTGAATACTCTGAACTATAACATCAATCACGGCGAGCGCGACCTGAAGCTCATGGAAATGGCAAAACTCTATATCAAAAAGGGCGATTCCCACGAAGAACCCTTCCGGCTGACCGCTCTGCTCACCGGGAAAAACGCTTCCGAACACTGGAATAGCAAAGGCGAAAACAGCGGATTCTATCATGTAAAAGGCATCCTTGAGTCGCTATTTACCGCTTTGCAGCTTGACGATTGCCAGGCTCATCCCGCGGAAAAACTCGCTTACCTGCTTCCGGGAGAAAGCCTTGACTATTATTCCGGTGGTATATTCTGCGCCCGCATGGGCAGAATCAATCCCGCCAGCACCGAGACATTTGGCATCGATACGACCACGCTCAAACAGGATATCTGGCTCATTGACGCAGATGTTGAAAACCTGATTATGCTCACTCGGGACTTGCACCACGAGTTTAAATCGCCGCCAAGGTATCCCGCGGTGGTCAGAGACCTTTCTTTTTTGATTTCAAACGAAGTTTCCTGGCAGGATATCCAAACCGCGATCAAAAAGGTGGATCCGGCTTTGATCCACGGCGTCGGCATATTTGACGAGTATCGCGGAAAGCAGGTTCCCGAAGGGTTTCGCAGCATTTCAATCCATTTATTTATGCAAGACGCAGAAAAAACATTGACAGATGAGCGCGTAGATCAGCTTATTGTCTCAACGGTGAAAGTGCTCCAGGATACCTGGCACATTAAAATGAGGTAAAGAATGGAAAACCAAGCATATAGCTTGCAGGATAAGATACAAAAACTGATCGATCAATATACTCTGGACAAGCAGAAACTGGCTGAATTGGACGAGAAGAACAACCTTCTGACCGAAGAAAACATGCAATTGATCAAACAAATCGACGGCGTGAACTTGAGCCAGGCTCAGATCCAAGAACGCACCCAGCAATTGGATACTCAACTGAAATCCCTGGAAAGCAAATACCTGGAACTTCAGAAGACTCTCAGTGGTTTCGAATTGATCGCCACGGATGCGATCAGCAAGATCGACAACATCTTCCCGGAATTCTCAGAAGCATAAGACCAATGAAATCGGTTGAAGTGGATATATTCGGACGCAGGTTTCGCCTACGCAGCCTCGATCCGGATGAAACATTGCAGATAGCATCAGAGATAGACAAGCAGCTCAACGAACTCAAAGACCTCTATGAGCAGCTCGATTTCACCAAGCTATTGCTGCTGCTGGCACTTCAACAACAAGAAAAAGTCCTGAACCTCGGTCGGAAAAACCAGGAACTCAGTGCCGACCTCGAACGCATGAACCAGATGATTGGAAGGATCATCGGTGAGTGAATATACATTGATACGCCTGCGGAACTCGTGATATGGATTGCAGAAAAGCTATTTAAGAATCGGGAATCGAGCCATGAGTGGCGTGCATGCCGGCTAATTCCGGACACATAAAGCTCACAAGGTAGATGCCCACCTGATGCTTGGCTTTTAACGGACAGGCATACACGGTTACCGCGGGTTTTTCGGTTTGGACAAGGCTCCAAGCCAATTCAAAGATATAAGGAATTGATAGATGAACATCGATCTAAACACGATCATTGTAGCTGCAATCGGTGCCGCGGGGGGATTTGTCCTTGCACTGATCATTTACCTCATCCGCCGCAACAACTCTTTCCGCTTGATCTCACAGGCAAAAGAAATCGCCGAGGAGATCAAAACCTCAGCCAAAAAGGAAACCGAAGCCGCTCGCAAATCCGCCATCCTCGAAGCGAAAGACGATTGGTTCAAACAAAAACGCACCCTGGAAGAGGAGATCAAGGAACGCCAGAGAGAGCTGCGTGCCCAGGAAAAAAAATATAGCGAACGCCTCGGCAGCCTGGACAAGCGGCTGGACTCTCAGGACAAAAAGGAAAACTACCTCAGCGAACAGGAACGCAAGCTAAAAACCAAAGAAGATGAAATTGCAAGCAGGAGTCAGGACGCAGAGCGCATTATATCCGACCAGCGCAAAAAGCTTTCCGAGATCGCCGGTCTGAGCCGCGAAGCAGCGATTCAGATCATGCGTGAGGAGCTGATCGGTCAAGCTCGTCAGGTAGCCGCAAACGATGCCAAGCTCACTATCGAACAGCTCAAACTGGACACTAACAAAAAAGCCGCGGATATCCTCTCCACTGCCATCCAACGCATGGCGGCAGATTATGTTTCCGAGACCACGGTCTCCGTCGTATCCCTGCCTTCAGATGAAATGAAGGGTCGCATCATCGGTCGCGAAGGCAGAAACATCCGCACTTTCGAAAAAGCATCAGGCGTGGATCTGATCATCGACGACACTCCGGAAGCGGTGGTGCTATCCTGCTTCGATCCCGTACGTCGTGAAATCGCACGTCTTGCTTTGGGAAAGCTCATCTCCGATGGCAGAATCCACCCCGGCAGAATCGAGGAAGTCATCTCCAAAACCGGTAAGGAAATGGAGGAAACCCTCGTCAAGATCGGTGAAAAAGCAGTATTGGAAACCAATATCCACAACATCTCTCCAAATCTGATCAAGATTCTTGGACGGCTGAACTACCGAACCAGCTATGGTCAAAACGTTTTGCAGCACTCGATCGAAGCAGCTTGGATCTGTGGAATACTGGCAGCGGAACTGGGTCTCGATCAAGAGATCGCGCGCCGTGCCGGCATGCTTCATGACATCGGCAAAGCAGTCGATCACGAATTTGATGGAACCCATGCCATCATCGGCGCCAACCTTGCACGCAAGAATGGGGAAGGCAAGCTCATTGTAAACGCTATCGAAGCTCATCATGAAGAAGTGGAAGCCACCTCCGTCTATGCCGTTCTGGTACAAGCCTCGGACGCCATTTCCGGCGCCCGTCCCGGTGCACGCAGAGAAATGCTGGAAACCTATATGCAGCGCCTCGCCAAGCTCGAAGAGATCGCCAATTCCGTAAACGGCGTCAATAAATCCTATGCCATCCAAGCAGGAAGGGAGCTGCGCATCATCGTGGAACCGGGCACCATAGAAGATTCCCAGACCTCGCTGCTCGCCACAGAAATCGCCGCTCAGATCGAAAAAGAAGTTCAATACCCAGGTCAGATCAAGGTTACCGTCATTCGCGAAACACGTCAAGTCGCCATGGCAAAATAATGCGCGTTCTCTTCTTTGGTGATATCTTCGGCAAATCCGGAAGAAAGGCGTTTCTGGATGGCATCGGCGCTTTGAAAGAAGAATTTCAACCGGATTTTGTCATCGTCAACGGAGAAAACATCGCCGACGGCAAAGGCTTGACGGAACATACTCTGAAACCCCTGCTTGGCGCCGGAGTCGATGCCATTAGCGGTGGAAACCATCTTTGGGATCGCGCGGAATCGCATGAATATATCCGGGCTACTCCGCGCATCGTCAAACCCTTGAACTATCCGGACGCCACGCCCGGGAACAGCTATCACATAATCAACAAGGCGGATAAGAGTTTGGGATTGATTTGTCTCACCGGACAGATGTTCATGCCTCCATCGGATTCTCCCTTCGCCGCTTTTGACAAGTGGTACGCTCAAAACTCTTTACCCTGCGTTCTTTTGGATTTTCATGCGGAATCTACTGCCGAAAAAAGAGCCCTGGGCTGGCACGTCGATGGCAGAATATCAGCAGTGGTGGGCACTCACACTCACATCCAAACCGCGGACGAAGAGATCCTCCCCGGTGGCACTGCCTACATTACGGACGTTGGCATGACCGGTCCGCACGATAGCGTCATCGGCATCAAAAAGTCTATTATCCTGGAAAAGTTCACGACCTGTGTCCCGATCCGCTATGAAGTTTCCGACCGCGGTTTGCAGATCAACGCCGTCTATATCGAGATCGATGAAGAAAGTGGCAAATCACTGTGCATAAAACGGATCCGCCATCACAGCGAATACCAGAGCCAGGGATGAGCAATATGGAAAAGATATTAAGCGGAAAACCGATCGCCAGCGCGATCAAAACCCATATCAAGACCCTCTGCCACGAGCTGGACATCCACCCCGCGATGCTATTGATCCAAGTGGGCACAGACCCCGCCTCGGATTACTATGTGCAAAGCATCGTCAAAAACGGTGAAAAGCTCGGCTTGGAAATCAGTTTGACAAAGCTGCACGTATCGGTTTCCCAGAGCGAACTGCTCGCCATCATCGAAGCTGCCAATCAGGATCCCTCCATTGACGGCATCATGCTGCAAAAGCCTCTGCCAAAGCACATTGACGACATTGCCGCCGGCATGGCGATCGCTCCGGGAAAAGACATCGACAGCCTGAATCCCGGCAATCTTGGCAAGATACTGCTTGAAACCGACAGCCTGCTGCCAAACACGCCCGCCGCGGTCTATGCCACGTTGAAGTATTACCAAGTTCCCGTTCAGGGGAAACATGTAGTGATCATCGGCAGAAGCAGCATAGTAGGCAAGCCTTTGGCAAACATGCTCTTGTGGAAAAACTCAAACGCCAACGCCACCGTCACCGTCTGCCATAGCAAAAGCGAAAACCTGTCCGGAATCACCCAAAGCGCGGACATCCTGATCGCCGCCATCGGCAAAGCCAATTTCGTTTCTGCGGATATGATAAAAAAAGATGCGATCCTCATTGACGTGGGTATCAACGAGGTTTTCGACGCTTCCGGCAAGCAATCATACGTGGGCGACATCGACTATAACTCCTGTTTCTGCAAGGCTTTGGCTATCACTCCCGTGCCCGGTGGCATCGGAGTGATCACTTCCGCATTATTGATGTATAATCTGCTGAAAACCAGATTGATCAAGCTGAATCAAAATAAAAGTATTGACGATTTTCTAAGGATCATTTTTAGTGATAAATAGAAAGATAAAATGACCGACAATGTTTTGGGAGGAATGATGCAAGTAAAGAGTATCAAGCTCTTAACCCTACTGTTAACAGTAACTTTGGCGCTGCTGATCTTCGGCGGATGCGGAAAGTCCGGCACGAGATTTGCCAATCTCGCACCCACGATCAGCATTACATCCTACGAGGGATTTGATGATAGCGCGCTCCTGGCACCCTATGCCAACACAGTTTTTTTGTTCCAGCAACGTATTTATTGGCATGCCACGGATCCGGACGGCATCATCACAGGTTTTGCATATCGCGTGAAAAACCAAAACGGTGATCCCATAGCCACCCCCGGAAACCACTTTGTGGATATGGACGGCAGCGTCACTCCGCAAAACGTGCTTGATCGTTTCGGCCCCGGTTGGGTGATGCACTACATGCCAGGTGCCGATCAGAGCATTCCGCTTTCCAATCCAGAGGCGCGCCGCTGGGTCTGGACTTCTCAAAAATATGCCCTGATCAATTTCCCCGCTTCCGATGCCAACGGCAATCCGCTCACCCTCGAAAGCACCTTCGAAGTGATCGCCATCGACAACCGCGGCGAAATCACTCCGCTCGATCCAAATTATACAGCGCTGCACAGAAGTGTTGCCTGGCGCAAATTCAACGCCACTTCAGCACGCCCGAAATGTATCCTATCCACCACCAAGGGCAATCCCAACGGAGGCGCCGTCGGTTCGGGCATCAAACTGATGTTTTCGATGAAGGATTATGATCCCTTTATCCCTGAAACCCCCTTCAAGTATGAATTCAGGATGCTTAAGGTGCACCCCACCACCGGAGCCCCCATCGCGGGAACCGAAACAGAGTGGTTCAACACAAGTGGACAATACCGCTTGAGCGAATATCTCCTGACCCGCTATACTACTCCAGCCCTCACCTATGACTTTAACGCAAGCAACACCCTGATCTCCAAAACCAAAATCTTTGCCCGCGTTCAAGACCTTGCCGGGGTCGTGTCCTATGCCGATTCGGCATCGATCAATTTTGCCGTCAAGCCCGGTTTCCGGCCCAAGACCATGATCTATCCCCAGAAACTCTATGCCCTTGGAGACAACCACTTCATCGACTATTCTGATGAATCCACTCCGGAGATCTTTCCCTTCACCATCATCGGCGGAGCACAGAGATTTGCCACTGCGTTTTTCAAGGACATGGAAGGAAACACCACTGCGATCAACAGCAACAACCTCAAGGTCTGGATACGTTGGGGATGGAGAGGTGAATACGGTACCCTGCCAGCCTCCGGAGTGCCCAACCCCACAGATAATCCTTATGATAAAAAACTGGACATGGTGCTTGATCGAGAAACCGGCGCAAACTATTTCAGCGAAATCACCCACTTTGATCTGCGGCTAAACGGAGAGCCCTACAATTTCCCGCCTTATGCCAATAATATCATCACCGATGGCGACGGCAAGCGCTGGATCCGCATCCCGCAGCATTCGCCTCTTGGTCAAACAGTTGTATTGACGTCTCTCATCACTGACACACACACTTTTGAAGTCCGTTGCGTTGACCTCCAGGGCGAAGTCGATCCCATTCCTGCGGTATTTTCATTCACGCTGCATGCCCCGATACCCAAAGCCCAGCGCGAGGGTGTCCTGATTATCGATGACGACTTCCACAACGCTGGCACTTCTCCGGATGCCACCGTAAATGCAAAATACGTGAACATGCTGTCCGATTTTGTGGGAACCAAGACCTTTATCAAGCGCACCACCTCCGTCAACCTCCCAGGAAACACCTACCCCGATGGCAACTCGCGCAATTTTGCCACCAGCGACCTTCAGAAATACAAACTGGTCATCTATCACAACGACAATCCTGACGATACCGGAAACCTGAAGCTCGAAAACGACGGTCTGGTGCTCTATATGCATACCGGTGGAAACGTGCTCATCTCCCACACGGCGAAACTCTCGCAAGTGCTGGAATCTTTTGTGAAGTCAACTCAAAAGACCTTTTTGAGCTACTTCGGAGTTCCATATCGAAGCAATCCCGCAAGTTTCATGAGCGCGGCTCTCCATATTCGTCCCATTTTCCAGAAAGCTGTGGGGCAAAACGCCTATCCGGACGTCAATCTCCAATGGGGTGCGACCGGAACGCCAGAAGCCAGCTTCAATTCGATCGTCAATGCGAGGCAAGGGCTTTCCACGATCACCTTTTTCCCTTTCGCGGAAGCAGCCTCCTATAACTTGAACAGGATCTATAACATGGGATTAAAACCGGTCACGTATCCTGTCTTTCCTCCCTCCCAAGCTGATTTTGACTTGTATAACAACAAGCCCATCGGCATCAGAAGCATCAACACCAACAACCGTTGCTACCTCTTCGGTTTCCCGCTCTCCTATATGCAGGACATGGATACCAAAGCGTTGATGAACAAGATCCTCAGCGAAATAATGTAAACCACAACCTTGACAGATAACGATCCCCGGGTAATTCCGGGGATTTTTTTTGGATGATTTGAAGCCTGTGATTTTGCAAAAGACATGAAAATGCAGAGATTCCAGAGAAGAAAATCGTAGGAAAGGCAGAGGAGATTACAAAGATTTTATTCAACCTCTGAGGGGCGAAATGGGATCAGACGAGGACATCCGACCCTACAGCGAAACTGACAAAAGGTGTGGAATAATCATGGAGCGCCTCCTCATGGAATGCCGACGTCCCCGTCGGCAACAGTAGTCACGGTTTTATGACATATCAATATATAAACTGTATAACAAATATAGATATCTAAAGATTCAAGGATTTTATGAGAGTAAGTAAGACATATTTGTCCACTTTAGGTGCTCGCATGAGCATGATTATACAATGGTTTAGGCTTATCGTTACAGTATATATACTTGCATCTACTCAGCTGTGAGTAATCATCCGCAGCACCCTATTCTCCAAAGTGCTCGGATAAAACCATAGAATGTGCCATGCAGCCCCGTTCCTCCTTCCAAAGCGTTAATCAAGCCTTAATCAAGCGTTAGTTTAATTACGCTTGATTAAGGCATGATTGACGCAGTCAAGTGGGAGAGCGGTGTAGCGCAGCATGCCGCGATGCTGCGGAAGCTGTGTATTCAGCGTGAGATATTCCTTGGTAGCAGTAATACATGTATGATCTCATCGAACCCCTACAAATGAAAATAATGCTGATGTAGCCAATTAGGGAATGTCCCCAGAATTTGTGGTTGACAGAAAAACCTTCTGCATATTCTTGTGAAAAATGCAAATCGCACGGTGAGGGATAGATGAAAAAAATTATCGAAAATATCCGTAACATGTTGAAAAATGGTCTGTTCAAAGATGAACAGCATGTCCGTTTTTCACTGGTAAGAAGGCTGTGCTTTGAATTAGGGAGGGATTTTGCCGAGGATTTTTGACAATATTAACGATTCATTATTAACCTATCTTCAGAATACTCTTGAGCACTCATATAGAGCTGATTTCTGTGTAGGATTTTTCAATCTAAGAGGTTGGGCAAGCATTGATCACAATGTAGAGAAGTGGCCGGGCTGGGATGGAGCATGCGCCAGAGTCCTTGTCGGAATGCAAAGATTGCCGGTTGAGGAGCTCAAAGCTGCCTTCAGAACTGATGAAGATGGCATCAGGATGGATTTGAAGACCGCCTCGAGTCTCAGAAAAAAATGTGCGGAACAATTTAAAGAACAGCTATTGATCGGGATTCCTACAAATCGGGACGAAGCTGCACTACGCGAATTATCAGCTCAAATCAAATCAAAAAAGGTAATCGTTAAGCTGCACCTGTCCTTTCCTCTACATGCCAAGCTATACCTTATGCATAAAGAGGATAGTAATGCGCCAATAATAGGAGTAGTTGGCAGCAGCAATCTTACCATGTCCGGTTTGGAGCGTCAAGGCGAGCTAAATGTAGATGTGCTGGATCATGACGCATGCAATAAACTCCAGAACTGGTTTGAGGAGAGATGGGCTGACCAGTACTGCATTGATATCTCAGCTGAACTTGCTGAAATCATTGATAATAGCTGGGCTCGTGAGACGGCTATTCCACCATATCATATCTACCTCAAGATGGTTTACCATCTTTCCCAGGAAGCCAGAGCCGGGCTAAACGAATTTAAAATCCCCAAAGTATTCAAAAACAAGCTCTTTGCTTTCCAACAAGCAGCCGTATTAATCGCAGCTAAAAAGCTATATAATCGCAATGGTGTTTTCATTGGTGATGTAGTTGGCTTGGGAAAAACCTTCACTGCGTGTGCTGTGGCTAAGATATTTGAAGAGGATTATTACTATTCCACGCTGATAATCTGTCCGGCAAACCTCATCGAAATGTGGAAATCCTACATCGACGAGTATGATTTGAAAGCAGAAGTCCTCTCAATGAGTGCCGTTCAGAAAAATCTGAAAAATAAAAAACGTTTCCGCTTGGTTATTATAGATGAAAGTCATAACCTTAGAAATCACAAGGGAGAACGCTATAAAGCAATAAAGACATACCTTAGCGAAAATGAAAGCAAAATAATGCTCCTATCAGCTACTCCATACAATAAGGATTACAAGGACTTATCAAATCAACTTCGGCTGTTTATCCCGGACGATCAAGATTTAGGGATTAGTCCGGAACGATATATCGATAGCATTAAAGGCTACCATCAATATGCCATGAAACACCCAGATACACCTATTCGCAGTATCAGGGCATTTGAAAAAAGTGATTTCCCTGATGATTGGAGAGAACTGATCCGGCTCTATATGATCCGCAGAACACGGACTTTTATCAAAGAATACTATGCTATCCCAGATGATAATAATGAGTTATATCTTGAGTTTCCGGATGGTAAGAAGTCCTATTTCCCAGTAAGAACACCAAAAAAGCTTGGCTACGAGCTACCGGTAGAAGGTCAACAGGATCAATATACAAGGCTCTATAATGAAGAGCAAGTAGATCAGATCGGCTCTCTCAGTCTCCCGCGTTATGGACTTGCCGGCTATGTAGATGAATCCAAATGTAAACATTTAAGCGCTGCAGAACAGAAAATAGTAGAGGATTTGTCCAGAGCAGGGAAACGGTTGATCGGGTTTTGCCGCACCAATCTCTTCAAACGTTTGGAAAGCAGTGGCTATTCCTATCTGCTCTCCTTATGCCGTCACATCCAAAGAAACTACATCTTTATCCATGCCATAGAAAATGAATTAGCTCTTCCTATCGGTAAGAATTATACGGACGTGGTGAGTTCATTCCTCGATCTGGATGATTCAGACGATTTTGAAGACGATACAGATCAGGTTTCAGTCATCGAATTCAGCCACGATTCACGCCTCTACAGCCAAAGAGCGATCGTATCCTACGAGTACTTCACGCAACCAAGCATAAGGAAAAGATTTGTTTGGATAGATAGCACATTATTCTCAAAGGGACTTTTGAAAGCACTAAAGGATGATACGGACATACTGATGGAAATAGTCGTGGCGAATTATAGCTGGGATCCCCAGCAAGACCGTCAGCTACAAGCTTTACGCAAGCTCGTTGTGGAAACCCATGCTCACGATAAGGTACTGATCTTCACACAGTTTGCAGATACTGCAAACTATCTATATCAGCAACTCAGCAAAATGAATGTAGATCATATAGCTGTGGCAACTGGAGCCTCAGATAACCCCACTGAGCTTGCCAGGCAGTTTAGTCCCCTAAGCCATAACCGACATCAGACATCCAGGGATATCAGGGTTCTGATAGCTACTGATGTGCTGAGTGAAGGCCAAAATCTTCAGGATTGCCATATCATGCTAAATTACGACCTACCATGGGCAATTATCCGTTTAATCCAACGAGCGGGACGTATTGACCGGATAGGTCAAAATGCCAAAGAAATCCAGTGCTACAACGTCTTACCTGAGAAGGGAATTGAGAAGATTATCAATGTTCGAGCCCGTCTCAGTAAGCGCATTAGCCAGAACGCCGAAGTCTTTGGCTCGGATGAAGTTTTCTTTGCCGGAGATCCCACCAGTATTGTAAATCTGTATAACGAAAAAGCCGGTATTCTGGATGATGAACAAGATGCAGAAATAGATCTGGGTTCCTATGCCTATCAGATTTGGAAAAATGCCATTGATAAAGACAAAAATCTGGAACGTCTAATACCTGAGCTTCCCAATATCGTTTATTCCACTATGGAATCTAATGCTGAACCTGCTGGAGTAATAATCTATGCCCGAACAGTCCATGATAATGACGTCCTGGCATGGATGGACATCCATGGCAACCTGATCTCCCAATCACAAAAAAGAATACTTGAGGTGACAGCTTGTGGGCCTGATACCAAAGCCTTGCCAAAATTGGAGATTCATCATGAACTGGTCGGTAAGGGAATCGCTATTATCAACACTTCAGAGCGTGATACATCCGGCAGCTTAGGCAGAAAAAGCAGTATCAAACGGCAGCTTTACACCAAGCTGGATGAATTTATAAAAGAAAATGACGCCACTATATTTGTATCAACAGCCCTAAAAAAAGCTGTCGAAGCCATCTACCGTTATCCGCTGAAAGAAGATGCCAAAAACATTATCAGCCGCTATTTCAAAACCAAAGAGCCGATAGATGCTTTGGTAGGGTTAGTGGAATCATTCTGGGAAGAGAATAAACTTTGCACTGATCCCGATGATGGTAATCACTATGATGAGCCCCAAATCATCTGCTCCATGGGCTTGGTGAACAAGAAGGATTAAATGATTAAAAGCACTTTTGCAACACTGGTCAGGGAATTCAACTTCAAAGAACTATTTAACCAAATGGGATGGGATAACGCCACCGGCTCGTTTGAAACAGACCTAAAAGGAACTATCTACACGGTCAGCGTTATCTGTGAAAAAAGCGGATTTCGCTTCTTGCAATGCTCTCCTCCAGTAGGATCGAGCATTCCCCCAAAGAATGATAGACTCCGTATTCAATCTATTGTTAAACGCAGATACTATGAGCATTTGCTAATATTTATCGATGAAACAAAGCAAAGGCAAGTCTGGCAATATGCCTATAAGCCAGCGGGTAAGCCACTGAAAACCGTCATTACAGAGTATTACATTACCCAGGATCCCCAATTGCTTTATCAACGTACTGCAGGCTTAGTTTTTAGCATAGATGAGCATGAGAATATTACACTGGTCGATGTAACCAAACGGTTGAATGCTACCATAGATCAGAATTCTGAAAAGGTCACCAAGAAATTCTATGATGGCTTCAAAAAACAGCATACTAAGTTTCTATCCTTTATGACAGGGATAACAGAAGAGATTGATCGTAATTGGTATGCCTCAGTGATGCTCAATCGGCTCATGTTCTGCTATTTCATCCAAAAACGTGGGTTCTTGGATAATAATGTGCATTATCTGATGAACAAACTTCAAGACGGACAGAGGGTGCGTGGTAGAGACCAATTCTATTCCTTCTATCGCAACTTTCTGCTTCATCTTTTTCATGAAGGACTCGGCTCACCTGATAGAGGTCGCTTCTCATCAGAAATTGGCAAAATCCCCTATCTGAATGGGGGCATCTTCTCGGTGCATGAACTGGAAACTAAGTATGAGGGGCAGATCAAAATTACCGATGAGGCTTTTGAATCTCTCTTTAAATTCTTTGAGGAATATCACTGGCATCTTGATACAAATGTAACTGCTACAGGAAGAGATGTCAATCCAGATGTTATCGGCTATATCTTTGAAAAATATATCAATGACCGGGCTCAAATGGGAGCGTATTATACCAAAGAAGATATTACCGATTACATAGGCAAAAATACAATACTGCCCTATCTTTTTGATGAAGTGCAACGTAAATACCCCGATGCTTTCAAACCGGTGGGGGAAATCTGGCAAAAGCTCATGTCTAGTGAGGATCAGTTTATCTACAATGCAGTTAAACATGGAATTAACCCTGATGATGTCTGGCATGACCTACCTGACGATATCAAAGCCGGACTTGATCCAGAACAGATAAACCTTGTAGAGATACGGCGATGCTGGAACCGCCCTGCACCTTCAGATGCTGCTTTGCCTACAGAAATCTGGCGAGAGGTGATCACCAGGCGACAACGGTATATTGAGGTCAAAAAACTTCTCTCTAGTGGGAATATCACTCAGATAAACGACTTTATCACCTATAACCTTGATATTCGTCAATTTGCCCTTGACCTTATCTATGAAACAGATGATCCTAAGCTGGTTTTCCAATTTTACAATGCTCTGAAATCCATTACAATTCTTGACCCCACCTGTGGATCAGGGGCTTTCCTATTCGCTGCTATGAATATCCTGGAAGACCTCTATGAAGCCTGCATTAACCGAATGAAGGACTTTGTGCATGACAATCACGGGCATGGCACAAGCCACCTAAAACGGGAACTTGATATTGTTGATACCCCCTCTCACCCTAATCTGGAGTATTTCATCTATAAGAGCATCATTCTAAATAATCTCTATGGCGTTGATATTATGAATGAAGCAGTGGAGATAGCAAAGCTTAGATTATTCCTCAAACTCGTTGCTTGTGTTGACCCTGATCCTAAACATCCGAATTATGGATTGGAACCGTTACCGGATATTGACTTTAACATAAGGTGCGGGAATACTCTAGTTGGGTATGCTAATTGGGAAGAGATTGAAAAAGACATTGAAAGCGATGCTATATCTGCTGCTGAAAACAAAGAGATTATTCCAGAGATGTGCCAAAAAGTGGCTATGGCGTTTATCCAATACAAAGATATTCAACTGGAAGGCTATCAGGATTATAAAAACTTCGTAGTTGCAAAGTCTGAACTGCAAGATAATCTGAAAGAACTTACTTCTCACTTAGATAAAATGCTATATCAACATTCAAACTCAGTGTCTTATAGTAAATGGAAAGAAGCACATCAACCCTTCCATTGGTTTGCAGAATTCTACGAAATTATCCACGACAATGAAGGTTTTGGAGTTATCATTGGTAATCCACCGTATATTGAAACCACAAAGGTCAGTTATACATTAGATAATTATAAAACTTGCCCGTGTGGGAATCTATATGCCTTAGTAATCGAAAGAGTGCACACAATTTCAAATAAAACAAGTTCGATATCTATGATTGTCCAGTTACCTATTGTATGTACTGACAGGATGATTCCATTACAAGAAATGCTTGTAGACAGGCACACGTGTTGGTTCAGCACCTTTGATGATAGACCGGGGAAGCTATTTGATGATTTACAGCATATTCGTGCAACCATTATTATTAGTAAATGTATGCAACCATCTCAGATTTTTACGAGCAAGTATAACAGATGGGTGTCTTCTACAAGGGAAAACCTGTTCAAAAATCTGTACTATTTTGAGACTGAACCAAAGCTGTATAGGGGAGCCATTGCTAAAATCGGTGGAAAGAGTTTTTTAACGATTGTGCAAAAATTGCTATTGATGAAAGGTAGGTTCACTAGCTGTATTACGGACTTTAAAGTACTTTACCATAATGCTCCACAATACTGGGTTAGAGCACTTGACTTTTCACCATACTTCTCAAGCGAGAAACTGGGGATAAGTGTCTCGACACAGGTTAAATCACTAACTGCTCGTTCAGAAATAGAGAAGATTTTTTTGATAGCAGTTGTTAACAGTAGTCTTTTCTATGTTTGGTTCATAGGCTTCTCAGACTGTCGCCACCTAAATCTTAGAGAAATAACATCTTTCCCGTATGATATTGAATCTGTTAGTTCTGAGATATCTGAAAAGCTGGCAATCTCAGTATCTCATTTGATGGATTCTTATAATGCTCATAAATCGAGAGTAGTTGCAAATTATAAAACATCTGGTAGAGTTGAGTATGATGAATTCTATCCAAGGTTATCAAAAGAAACAATTGATGAAATTGACAATATATTAAGTGTTTACTACAATTTTACTCCAGAAGAACTGGATTTTATCATTAACTTCGACATCAAATACCGCATGGGTAGTAGCTTAAATGAAAGAGATGATGACGATTTTCAGGACAGCGGGCAATAAAGACATTTTGTCACTGCCAAAAACAAGCTTCCTTTGCAGCCGTAGGATATCTGCCACATGTGTGTTGCGCTCGTATGATTGGGCGATTTCACAAGTTAAAGCCGGCAATTGTGTCATTGGTGGCTTTCATAGCAAAATTGAAAAGGACGTACTTCATTTCCTCTTAATGGGAAGTCAACCCCTTATCATAGTCCTTGCCCGAGGATTCTACATAAGATGGCAGCCAGAAATTAAAACAAGATTAGATAAAGGTAACCTGCTAATCATCAGCCCCTTTGAGGATAGCGTCCAAGTGGTGACACCGCAGACTTGCTTGATCCGTAATAAACTGATAATTGAACTGGCAGACAAACTTGTGATTGGTCATGCAAGTCCTAATGGACAGATTTCCAAGCTTCTCAAGGCTGTGGATAAACCGGTGGAGTATTTGGATAAAGAAATCTAAACTTGCTGTCGAAACTCTGATAGGTGATATAAGAATGGTTAATCCGAAACATGTTCATGTCATCATCCAAGCTGTTTGATCTGGTATCCGGTTCCATTAGTTTATCCATTACCTCTATCGCATCAATTATTGGATAGACCTTGTCCATTGGTGCCATCATCCGCAACATCCTATTCTCCACACTGCGCAACTTCATATTCCCCAGCAATTTACCCATTTCTATCCCTCGTCTCTCCCAAACCACAGCGTTAATCAAGCCTTAATCAAGCCTTAATCAAGCGTAATAAAACTAACGCTTGATTAACGCTTGATTAACGCTTGATTGACGCTGTCAAGGCTGGGAGGGGCATGCTGATCCTGCGGACAAGAACCGACGGGGACGTCGGTAATTCCATAATCATGGAACGCTATCTCATGGAGCGCCGACGTCCCCGTCGGCGACACGAAGCTCTATCCCATAGGCGACAGTAGCAATGAACATGACACATCCACAAGTTTCGTCTATCATCCACAAGTTTCGCCAATCATCCACAAATATGTAGCTGATGCTGCGGACAAGAACCGATTTTTCCTGTTCCGCCACCTTTACGGTTTGTTTCCGGATTTCCTTTCCGGTTTGACGGCATAAGCGATGCCACAAGTGGCAATGACTGGGTAAGCGTGTGGGATGAGATGAGAAGATAGTTGACGAAACAAATAATTCTCTGGATCGTCCACCCAACCGTTCATTTTGTTCACTCGTTCACACGAAGCGCGCCTTTCTCATTGACAGCCTGCGGCAATTCAGAATCTTGTATCCTGCATAAAAGTACAGGAGAATCGATGAGCAAAAACAAACGCAACGCGATTGAGCCCAGCCGCGAGGAAAATTACGCGGAATGGTATCAACAAGTGATAAAAGCCGCCGACTTGGCGGAAAATAGCGATGTGCGCGGATGCATGGTGATCAAGCCCTGGGGCTATGCCATCTGGGAAAACATCCAACGCAATCTGGACGAAATGTTTCGCGAGACCGGACACCGCAACGCCTACTTCCCCATTTTCATACCCAAGAGCTATTTTGAAAAGGAAGCCGAACACGTTCAGGGCTTTGCCAAAGAATGCGCCATCGTGACGCACAGCAGGCTCGAAGACGATGGCAAGGGCGGACTCAAGGTAGCCGGAGAACTAACCGAACCATATATTGTGAGACCCACTTCCGAGACGATTATCGGCGCCTCTTTTGCCAAATGGGTCAATTCCTATCGCGATCTGCCGCTTTTGATCAATCAATGGGCAAACATCGTGCGTTGGGAACTGCGTACGAGACTGTTTTTGCGCACCGCGGAATTTCTCTGGCAGGAAGGACACACCGTGCACGAAAGCTATGACGATGCCATGGAAGAGACCCTGAAAATGTTGGGCGTCTATGCCGAATTCGCGCAGAAGTATCTTGCCATACCGGTGATCCAAGGTGAAAAAACCGAGGGGGAGAAATTCCCCGGCGCGGTCAATACCTATTGCATCGAAGCGATGATGCAGGACAAAAAGGCGCTGCAATCCGGCACCTCGCACTTTTTGGGACAGAACTTTGCCAAGGCATCAAACATCCGTTTCCAAAGCAGAGACGGTGAATATGAATACGCTTGGACGACTTCCTGGGGCGTTTCCACGCGCTTGATCGGAGCTTTGATCATGGCACACAGCGATGACAACGGCTTGGTTCTTCCTCCAAAGATCGCTCCCTCGCACGTGGCAATCATACCCATCTACCGCGATGAAGAAGAACACGCGCTAGTGATGAGCACTGCAAAGCAGATCGAGGCTTCGCTGAAAAAACTCCATTTTGAAGGTGTCCGTGTCTATACCGAGCTTGATGATCGGGATCTGACATCCAGCGAACGTAATTGGTATTGGGTGAAAAAAGGCATTCCGCTCAGAATCGAGATCGGACCACGGGACATAGCATCCGGAACGGTGATGATCTCACGCCGCGACCGGGAGCCCAGAGATAAGGAATCCGTCGCCATCGACACTCTGAAAGATCACATCGTGATCAGCCTCTCCGATATGCAGAACAATATCTACAAGAAAGCGCTCAAATTCAGAGATGAGAACATCGTATCCATCGACGACAATAAAGAATTTTACCGTTATTTCACGCCAAAGAACCAAAACCAGCCGGAGATCCATGGCGGCTTTGCCAAATCGCACTGGTGCGGCAGCGTCGCATGTGAAGAAAGGATCAAGGACGACCTCAAGGTAACCGTTCGCTGCATGCCCTTTGGCGAACCTGATGAACAGGGAAACTGCATCTGCTGTGGAAAGGAATCCTCCCGCCGCGTGATCTTTGCCAAGTCCTATTAAATATATGATCAAATGCGCAGTCATCAGCATCGGGAATGAGCTCCTGCTTGGCAGGACGGTGAATAGCAATTTTGCCTATCTGGCATCCGAACTCGCGCGGATGGGTATCGATACCCAGCTTGGCATTACTTGCAAAGATGAGCCGGATGCGATTCGCGAAGCGCTTGGCATCTGCGTTGAAAAGTGTGATCTAATCATCAGCACCGGTGGTTTGGGGCCGACCGCGGATGACATTACTAAAAGCATGATCGCCGAATACTTTGGCAAGGAACTTGTTTTTGATGAAAAGATCTGGGAACATGTGCAAAAGCTATTTGCCGTGCGCGGGGTTCCTACTGCGGAGATAAATCGCAATCAGGCTATGTTGCCAAGGGGCTTTTCCGCTTTACATAACGATCGCGGTACCGCACCCGGGCTCTGGTTTGAGTATGAAAACAAGTGTTTCATCGCTTTGGCAGGCGTGCCTATGGAGATGCGCCATGTCTTTGAAAATCGCGTCAAACCTTTGTTGAAAGCCAAGTTTTCCGGCTTGAAACCGATCATCCAAAAAACCGTGCATACCTTCAATATCTCCGAATCCGCGTTGGCGGAATTGATCCCGCAGAACTTTATTCCCAAAGAGACAAGCATGGCTTGGCTGCCGCAAACCGGAAGGGTCGATCTGAGATTCTATGGCAGCAATGAAAGCGACATCGATCAATGCGTAAACCGGGTGCTGGAATTGGCGCAAGACTATGTGTGGGGTATCGATGAAGACACACCGGTCAAAGCTCTCAATAATGAATTGCGCAAACGTGGTTTGACGCTGTCCGTGGCGGAATCCTGCACCGGAGGCGGAATCGGAGCAATGATCACAGCCGAAAGCGGCGCTTCGGACGTCTTCCTCGGAGGCGTGATCTGCTATTCCGATGACATCAAACGCAATGTGCTGTCCGTGAGGGATTTAACCTTGAAAGAAAAGGGCGCCGTAAGCGCTGAAACAACCGCGATTGAGATGGTTCGCGGAATAAAATTGTTGACAGATTCCGCCTGTGCAATATCGGTGACCGGGATTGCCGGACCGCTTGGCGGGACGGAATCAAAGCCTGTCGGAACTGTTTATTTTGCATTTGTAGTATTCGAGAAAATCTGGAGCCTGAAATCGGTATTTTCCGGTGGTAGAGATTCGATTCGGCACAAAGCCGCAGAATTCGCGATACTGCACTTACTGAAATATCTACAAGGAAGTAATGCTTGAAAGTTCTGATCATAGGTAGCGGAGGCAGAGAACACGCCCTCGCCAATGCCTTTGCCAAAAGCGCGCAAGTAACCGAGCTCATCGTTGCTCCGGGGAATCCCGGCATCGCAATCGAGCATCGGTGCGCCCCCCTCAAAAGCAATTTCGAGATACTATCATGGTGCCTTGAAAACCATCCGGACATTGTGTTTGTGGGTCCGGAACAACCACTGTCGGAAGGGCTTGCCGACGATTTGAGGGAAAATGGGATCAAATGCATCGGACCCTCAAAAGCAGCCGCACGCATCGAAACCAGTAAAATCTTTGCCAAAGAACTGATGCAAAAACACGGCATCCCCACCGCGGCATATTTTAAGACCGATAATTATCAAATCGCAAAAGCATATCTGGCTGCTAACAAGCAATATCCGATCGTGCTCAAAGCAGACGGACTGGCAGCCGGAAAAGGCGTCATCATCGTGCAGGATAAAGATGCAGCTTTGCACGCGCTCGATACTCTGATGCCTCCCCACAGCGAAACACCAAAATCAGGAGTGGTGATCGAAGAATTTTTACTCGGATGGGAAGTATCCTTATTTGCCTTCACAGATGGATACGACTTTCAAAGCACACTTTTCTCCCAGGATCACAAGCAGCTATTTGATCATGACCTGGGCCCGAACACCGGCGGGATGGGAGCTTTTTGTCCTGTGCCGGAAGCCGAACCCTATCGCGAAGAGATAGAAGACAAGATTATCAGAGTGGTGCTTGCCGCTCTGCGCGAAGAGGGATGCCCCTTTCAGGGTGTGCTCTATTGCGGGTTGATGATCACTGCGCAGGGAGCAAAGGTGATCGAATTCAACTGTCGCTTCGGCGACCCGGAAACTCAGGCGCTGCTTCCTCTTTTGAAGACAGACCTGGTGGACGTTTGTAGAGCTATTTTGGACAATGACGTGAAGAACCTCTCTCTTGAGTGGATCGATCAAAGCACCGTTTGCGTGGTTTTGGCATCCCGCGGATATCCCGGTATATATCAATCCGGTTTTCCTATCACCCTGAACTGGAAGGCTATGCCGATCTGTTTTGGCGGCGTGGATTCTGGGGGTGAAAAACTCATCACCAAGGGAGGAAGAGTGCTATCCGCGATCGGAACGGGAAGTTCCCTTTTTGAGGCTCGCGAGGCTGCTTACAAAGCTGCCGACGCCATTTTCTTTGAAGGTAAAACCCTGCGCAAGGATATTGGCTTGCGCAAAAACAAACTATGACAAGGCGGTCTAAATGAAATTATATATCATCCTGTTGGCACTTGTTCTGCCTCTCCTTTTGGGAGCGACAGGGATGCAGGTGCTGGAACAAAGCGGAAATGAGCTGCTGATCGAATTCACCCTGCCCGAATATGAGATCGGACATCAAAACCTGAAAGGCGCAACCTGGCACAAGCTAATGAGCGAGTATGGCAGCATTGATTCACAAGAGGGCTTCCCGGAACTGCTCGTTTTCGGCGAAGCGGTGGCGGTCCCCATCGATGGAGACATCTCCATTCAGGTGTTAGGCGTCAAAAGCTCGGTGATCAGGAATATCAACCTGATGCCGTCACCCAAAATGGTATTAAGCGATTATGAAGTGGACTATGTATTTTATCAGGATGCCGCTGCATATAACAGCAGCACGGCATATCCTCATCAGATAGTGCAAAAGGGGGAATCCGCCTTTATCGGAGACCGCAGATTCGTCCCATTGCGCATCTTTCCTTTCCAATACCGCGCCGCGAGCAAAGAACTGGTCGTGAATTCCCGGATCAGTATCTGCGTGACGATCCATGGGACGAAGAATCAATCAAAAAACTGGATGCTCTCGGAAAACCCCGTCGATCCGGTCGCGGATAGCTTTTTCCTGAACAATGCCACATCAAAAAGCTGGCGTCTTGAAAAAACCAGCGATCAAAGCTATGAATCCCCCAAGAATGGAACAAGCACGGTCAACGAGATCCAGCTTGTGGTCGATAAGGAAGGCATCTATAAGGTCACCTATACCTATCTGAACAATTTGATCAACACCATGGTCGATTCCCTGGGTGTCCAATTGGCATGGAATCTGAATACGCTCGATCCTCGCTATCTGGAACTGAAAGATAAAAACGGCTCCGTCCCGATCCACTTTTTTGGAGAATCGGACGGCAGTTTCGGTGTCAATGACTTCTTTGAGTTTTTTGGCGACCGAAACTATGGCGATACTGCTTGGATGGATGATTATACCGCCGAAAACGTTTATACCCTTTCCCTCAAAAGCAGCTTGGGAGCGAGAATGGCGGTGGAAAACGGTGGCTTGGTCGTTTCCAATCCGGCTCAGTATATAGTTCCAGACGCTTATGAGGAAACTGTGCACTTTGAGGAGCAATTGGTCAGCGACAAACTGGGACGCGGATGGAGCGCCTTGAATCCTGAGTATTATCGGGAAGATGTGTGGTTTTGGAAAAAGATCAGCGCTCCCAATCTGGATATCGTCCCCATTGAGCTTCAATATCCCAGAGAAAGCACGATCCGAACCGCCAGCGCCAAAGTGGTATTGTTCGGATTATCATATTCCGAAACTATTCTGCCCAACCAGTATGATCACGAAGCATCCGTTCGCATCAACCAGGCAATGATCAATTCTCATACCTGGAGGGGGCAAGCGGAAATGATCTTCAACAATCAAAATCCCATCCCCAACTCATTTTTGAGACACGGCACCAATCATATTTACATCAGCCTTTCCGGAAATACAGTTTCCGGAGACCGCGAACAGGTGCTGCTGGACTACGTCGAGATCAAATACTGGCGCGAGTATAAAACCAATCAGGATTGGATCAAGTTTTCCAAGCCTTCCAACCGTCCGGCAGGGCTCTACCAATTTCAGGTGGAAGGTTTTCCCAATGCCAATGTCTCGGTATATAAGATCGGCTCCAGCATCTTCAACAATCTGCAGATCGAGCCCTTTAGTTTGGGCGGTATGGCACCCTGGACAGTCACTTTCCAGGATAGCGTATCATCAAATGCGGTCAGATACTATGCGGTTTCAGAAAACCAGAAAATGACCCCCAAATTCAGCCGTTTGAACCTACCGTCCAATCTTAAAAACCCCAATAAGCAGGCTGACGTCATTCTGATCACGACATATCCATTCCTCGAGGCAGAGGGCACTAATATGCTCAAAACCCTGTGGGAATCAAATGGATACGGGGTGACAAAAGTAGATGTCCAAGATATCTTTGATGAATTCAACAGCGGGATCAGATCGGCGAAATCGATCAAGGACTTCATCACTTATGCGTATAACAATTGGAGCACTCCGCAGCTCAGACACGTTGTTCTTCTGGGAGAAGGGGTCGATGATGAAAGGGACTTCAGTCCCTCAAGACAATATGCCCTGATTCCGGTGAAAAAGACCTGGACATACAAACATGGCGCCACTGCCAGCGATAATTGGTATGCCTGCATCGTCGGGACCGACACGGTGCCGGATATCTCCATCTCCCGCATCGGAATCTGGAGGGAAGACCAGATCCTTGCCTATGCCAACAAAGCGGGTCAATATCGGAACAACCCTCTGACCTCGAGACTTTGGAGCAGCCATCTGACCTTTGCATCAGGAGGAAAAATATCCGATCCTAACAATATCTTCGCCCACCAATCGGAACGCATCCGCAGAAAAAGCGTTCCAAAAGACTATCGTGTGACCAGAGTTTATACTTCCGCGCAAGAAGTGAGCCCTGATTATTTCGGCGGGACATTCGCACTGAAAGACGCGATCAATAGCGGCACCCAATATCTTCAATTTATGGGACACGGCGGAGGACGCATCTGGGCGGATTATAACCTTTTTAATTTCAACGATGTGGCGACCCTGAACAATCAAGCCTATCCGATCGTGCTCAGCTTGGCTTGCTATGCTTCCGCTTTTGACACAAATGGCTCTGCCTCGATCAGCGAAGCGCTTGTATTGCAGCCAAATAAAGGCGCGATAGCCGCACTTGGATTCACCGGATTGGGCTATCTATACCAGGATGAAGATTGGGGTTTGGCTTTCACCGAAGCGTTGTACAAACACAATTTCCCATCCGTCGGAGAAGCTTTGCAGTTTGCGCTGGCAAAGTTCTATACCACAACCTCTACCAGTGCCGCCAGGTACGCGCTGACCAACGGGGCATCCTATTTGGGCGATCCATTGATCAAAACGCGCAAACCCATAGGTGGCATCCCTATTGATGCGGTGAGCTATGTTTTGCAGCCCGGCGATACGCTCAGAGTGAGTGCCCAGTTTCCTCCCTCGGTCACAGCCGCGCGTCTGTTTATCATGAAACAAAACGAAAAGACGATCAACGTCCCCTTCGACCTGCCTGTGATCCAGGGTAATTTCAATGCCACCTGGGTGATCCCGGTAAATCAGGGAACGAATTATTCGCGTATCATCTATGTGGCGGGCTATTCTTCAAACGAAGAATACATCGGCAGAGCCGCATTCGGTGTGGGACGCTCTGCCATCTTCCATCATGCGCTGGAGCCGGCAAATCCGGCATGGACGGATTCGACGAAATTTATGGCAAAAGTATTTAGCAATGAGGATATCCTATCCCTGATCTGCAAAGTCCGCACGGACAGCACCAACACAACCATCACCTGGGTGAATCTGCCCATGCAGCCACATCCGACCCTGGCAAATACCTATATCACCACTCAGAGGCTGCCGGGGCAGATAACGGGCAAGGAAATCTTCTACAAGTATGTTCTAACCACCAGTGTGAGGACATCTGAAACCTTCCTCGAAAGCCATGTCTATCGCGGACCGGATCTTTTCCTTCGGGACATCAGGTTGGTCTCGGATAATGATAACATCGTGCTTCAGGTGCTGGCTTCCAACATCGGGGACGCGCCATCGATCACTACCGACCTGAGGTTGTATTATACGGCGAGCGGTGGTTCCCAAATCCTGCATTCGACACAGGATATCAGCGGATTGGGCGTCAACGAACAGCGTTGGGAAACGATCCAGCTTACAGGATTGCCGGCTGCCAACATGAGCGTCGAGGTTCGGGTGAACTGGTCAAATACTTTCCCTGAATGGCATATTTTTTACAATACTAACAACATGATCTCGATGAGCTTGCCTTTCAACTATCACAACATCGGATCCACCGGCGGGGTGATCAGCAGCATAGATAACAACATGACCTGCGAGATACCGGACAATCTGATTCCGGTAAATCACACTTCCGTATTCTACGTCCACAATCTAAGCACTCTGGCTGCAAACAACCAACCCGACATATCTCCGATCAAGCTCCTTTCCTCCGATGCCTCAGGCACCGCTGTCTCATCCATCCCATACGAGATCAAAACTCTCGATTCCAGCATCGTGGATTCCACCGGAACCTTTATCAACGGCAGACGCATCAAACTGACATATTTCTACAGTGCAGCCGACGCCGAGACCCAGAGCTTCGAAACCGAGAATTCATACAAGATCTATCGCTGGGATGATCGAGGCAGAAAATGGATACTGCAGGGTGGTAATATCTCCACTACCGAAAACCGCGTGGTCTTTGAAGTCAACAAACAGGGTATTTATACGATCTATCGAAATAGAGATAGAATCCGACCCTCGATCGACGTCAACGTCCAGGATCAGGAATTCACTATCGGCGGCTATGTTTCGGGAAAGGGTACGATCTCGCTGCTGCTCAGCGATTCTAACGGAATTGATGTGTTTGACAACTCCATCCGGCTTCACATGAATGGAATGCCCGTTCCGGAAAGCGACTATGTGACCTCGATCAATCTCGACAACATCAACCGCATTCCGATCAAGTATCAGCTCAACCTGAGCAGGGGCAACTATACCCTCGTGGTCGATTGCAAGGATGTCAATGGCAATTTCAACACCCGCGAGATCCAGTTCAGAGTAAACGAGACCTTCAACATCACCAATATCGGCAACTATCCAAATCCCGTGCTGGGAATAGCAGATGACCCTAAGAACTACGGCAGAACCAGATTCACCTATGTGTTGACCGACGATGCCAGTGAGGTCACGATTAAAGTCTATACTGTTAGTGGAAGATTGGTCAAGACCTTTGCAAACTTGCCATCGGGAGTGGGATATCACGAGTTTCCCCGATCTCTTTATGGTTGGGATTGTAAAGATGAATATGGCTTCAATCTGGCAAATGGAGTCTATTTCTACAAGATCATCGCCCGTCAGGGAAACAAGAAAATCGAAAAAACCATGAAAATGGCTATCCTGAAATAGAGGCAGACATGAAGAATACACTATTTACCATCGCTCTCCTCACATTGATCGTAATTCCGATTAGCGCCGGACGCTATGCCGGAGATTTTATGATGATCGGAACCGGAGTGCGTCCCATGGGTATGGGAGGAGCCTTTGCGGCTCTTGCCAATGACGGCTCGGCAATCTATTGGAATTCCGCTGGCATCGCTCAGATTCGCGAACCTGAGTTTTCTGCCATGCACGCGTTTCTCTATAACGGGCTGGCTTCTTATGACAACTTCAGTTTCTGCCAGCCTCTTCCAAACGGTGTGACCATCGGATTGAACTGGACAAAGCTCATCGTTTCCGAGATACCCTTGTTCAGTGAGAGCTATCTGATCGGCACAAATGTGGATCAACGCATCAATAATAGCGCTTACCACCTTCCGGGGATTCCGGACGGCAAGTTTAACAGCGTTGATGATCTATTTCAATTTGCCTTTGCCAAACATGTGCATTACGATGCCAATATGGGCTGGCTATTTTTTGAAGTCCCCTTCGATTTGTATTTTGGGGGAAACGTCAAATACATCCGGCGCGAGATAATGGATTTTCTTGGCAAGGGGATAGGATTGGATTTTGGATTCAAATTGACCACTGATATGGGCGTGATCTTTGACCTGGAAGAGCTTGGCGAGTTTGATTTCGGGCTCAACTTCCAGGATATTGCCGGAACCGACATCGTTTGGGATACGAAAACGGAGCATCGGGATGAAGTGCTTTTCAACACCAAGCTTGGCATCGCCGTGCGCCAACCAATCCCTCCGCTGAAGTCCGATCTGACCTTAGTTTACGATTATGATTACGTCTATCAGGGATCCAACCACTATGGCGTGGAATGGACCTATGACAAGAAAGGCAGCCTGAGAGCTGGATATTACGACAAGAATTTCACCTGCGGCGCTAGTGTCCAAGTTTATGGCGTGAATATTGATTATGCCCTGCTGACCAATCCGGTGGGGCTCACCAATCGTATCGGTTTGAGAATCAGTTTCTGAACTATGGAGATAATATGAAATATGCACTTTACCTTGTGATGATCATGCTTTTGATCGGCTTGCTTTCCTGCTCCGGCGAAGACAACCCGGATAAGGACAAGATTCCTCCCTTCCCACCCACGCTAATACCTCATTTGGGAGATACCGGCGACCCCCCGGTTCAAGGGATCGTCTTTAACGATGAAAACAACGGCATCGATACCGTGCCGGACGGAAACTGGATTCGGGTGCTATGGAAACCCTTTATCGACACTGATCTGAGCCACGTCAAGATCTTCCGCTACAATCAATTTAACACCACTCCGGTCTTGATTGATTCCATTCCTTCGTATAATAACTTCTATGTGGATAGTAGAACTCAGTTGAACGAGAGAGTCCGGTATTCCTATTTCATCGATCTGGTGGACGTCTCCGGCAATGTAGCCAGGTCGGATACAGTGTCCTATGCCTTATTGGGTAAATCCATTTTGCTCACTCCGGGGAACAACGCCACCATCTCACCGGTGGGGGCGACCTTCATGTGGAATCGTAGCGGTTTTGCCTCCTCTTTCAGGCTCCTGATCCTCAATGAAAACGATGGCTATGTCTATCATCAGGATTTGGTAGTCTCTACTGAGGAAGACCCCCTGTTCCTAACCTTCCCAACAAATCTGGCACAAGAGTATTCTGGACAAAGCCTGCGCTGGAGGATCGATTCCTTTGATTGGGATGAGGAGATGCAGATGTTTATGGGGTCGGAATCCATTGAGCGGATCGTTCATATCCAATAGACTGTACACCATAACCTAAACAATGATAACGAGCATGGCTTGAACTATTCAATAACAGGTTTATTAAAACCTTCAAAGTCAATGTATAACAGATTTCGCTTGACTGAATAGGCTTGACGAGAACTATTGTATAAAATGTGAAAGAGGATAAGGTGAAGAAGTTACTGCTGTTAATCTTGATACTGGGAATTGCATTGGGCATTTATGGTCAAGGAACCGTATCGTATGCACCGATAAGCAATATATCCGCCTATTCATACGAAGGCATTCGTAGCGGCGTAGAGAAGCTGAAAATGAACACTTATATTTTGGGACAGGTGGCAAAACCGGGATTATACTCAGTGCCGGATGATACAAACTTCCTTACGCTATTGGCTTTAGCCGGTGGCCCCAAAGAAGATGCCAAGCTATCCAAGATTAGGATCATCCGCCCCAGCAACGAGGAAAAAGAAAGAGTCCTCTGGGTCAATCTGAAGAAATACATGGAAACCGGCGACGAATCACTGCTGCCGGCTATGAAACCGGGGGACACGATCGTGGTTTCCGGCACGATCTTCTATGCCTTCAGCAAAGTTGCGGATTTCCTCTCCAAAGCAGCTATTGCATTTAGCGTTTACAATCTCGTGACCAACTTGAAATAGGAACAGGCACTATGGATAATCAGCAACAACCAATACATCACCAAGAAGATATCAAACTCTCCGACTATTTACGCATAATCGTGCAATTCCGTTATCTAATCGTTTTGGTGTTTGTCATCGTCATGGTTCTCACCATCGTCTATACCGCACGGCAGCCCAGAATCTATGCCGCCTCCTCAAGAGTATTGCTGGAAGATCAAAAAGGCAGCAGCGAACTGATGTTTTTGACGTCTCCCGGGGTGGGCAAAAACTCGCTGAACAACCAGATCGAACTGATGAAGAGCAAGCCCGTGCTCAGTGCCGCCTGGGAGATCATGAAGAAATATCCCGAATGGGAGTCCTTTCCGATCAACAACATTGCCAATCCAGCCGGTCGCTTGCGCAACGTGAAAGTGGAATCCAAACGGGATACCGATATCCTCACCATCAGTTTCGAATCCACCAATCAAGGCGAAGCCATGGCTGCAGTCAATGCCATCGCCGAAGCTATTCAGCAACAAAACACCCTGCATGCACGTCTCGAATTCACCACGATCCGTGAATTCCTCGAGACGCAATTGGATGCCATTTCCCGTAGATTGCAAAGCTCTGAAAACGACCTGCGCGAATTTAAAAACCTGAATAAACTCACCGAACTTAGCCAGGAAACAACCAAGCTGATCGAGCAATCCGCCGAAATCGAAGCTCAATATGAAAGCGCTTTGACCGATCAAGCCGTCAAAGCCAAAACCTTGGACATGTTCAACCGCCAATTGCGTGATCAGGATTCCCTGCTGGTGAACGTAAACAATATCCTCAAGGCTCCTTACATCAGCGAACTGCGCAAACAGGTGATCGAAACCCAAGCTCTGATCACCCGTTTGATCACAAAAAACGAGTATCCTCTTGATCATCCCCAGATCCTGGCTCTCAATCAAGAGCTTGAAAAAGCAAAGCAAACCCTGGATATCGAAATCAAGAAGTTCGTAGCAATATCCTTACAAGATGACCCCCTCAAGACCAGAAACGAGCTGCTTATCAAGATCATTCAGACCAACGTCGATCTGGAAGTAGCACGCACCCGCGTGAGCGGACTGGCGCAGACCAAAGAAATGTATGACGAACGGATCATCACTTTGCCCAATACCGAGCTTGAATTAGCTCGTCTGCTACGCAATATGACCTTGGACGGCAAAATCCACGGCATTATGATGGAAAAATATGAGGATGCCAAGATCGCCGAACAAGCCAAAGTTGGTAATGTCCGCATCATCGATTATGCCGAAAGACCCAGCGCTCCGATCAAGCCAAGAGTGTCGATGAACATCCTGGTTGGCATCATTTTGGGGCTCGGTCTCGGAATCGGTACCGCCTTCGTTGTCCATTCACTGGATACGAAATTGCGCACCCTGGAAGACATGGAGACCTATGTGAGACTGCCGATCGTGGGCACGATCCCCTTGATCCAGGAATCCGAATCCAAGATGGAAGAATTCAACAGAATGATCGAGCAGGCAGACCCCGAAAGCAAGGAACAACTGAGCAAATCAATGCACCATGTGATGATGCAGTTAGTTTCGCACTATGCCCCCAAATCCCCCATCGCAGAAGCCTATCGCACGCTGAGAACAAACATCGTGTCCAAGAAACCTCTGGGGAGCACAACGATGTTAGTCACCTCCTCGGGTCCCAAAGAGGGAAAATCCACCACTATCGTCAATCTGTCCATCACCCTCGCGCAAATGAACTGCCGCGTGATATTGGTGGATATGGATATGAGACGTCCCATGATTCACAACAAATTCGGCATCGAGAAAGAGAACGGTCTCAGCGATTATCTGATCGATCCGGAAGTGGGCATCAACCAAATCATCAAACCCTCCGGAATTCCCAATCTGGATGTCATTTCCAGCGGATTCGTCCCTCCCAACCCTTCGGAATTGACTTCCTCCACCCGCACGGACAAGCTCATCGAAGAGCTCAAAGCCCGTTATGATTACATATTGTTTGATACACCTCCGATCATCGCCGTCACCGACGCGTTGATACTGACCAAAAAAGTGGATCTCACCTTCGTCGTCGTCCGTTGCGGCTACACGGAGAAAGGTATCATCAAGCGCACCAAGGAGCTGATGGAAAACATCAACGCTACTATCGACGGCATCATCGTCAACAGCATCTACGTCCAGAAATACTACAACAAGCAGAACTACTACTATTACTACTACTACTACTACTATTATTACGGAGACGAGGTGCCCAAAAAACAAAAGAAAAATGCAGGCCGTTTCTTACGCAAAGATAAATCTGCATCTTGAAATTCTGGGCAAGCTGCCCGGTGATTATCATCAGGTCGATACTGTGATATGCTGTATCGACCTGTATGATTCTATCAAATATGTTTTGACAAAAAAACAGGGTATTAAATTGTGGTCTAACTTGCCTGAATTGGCGGATAAAAACAACCTGATGTTCAAAGTTGCATCCTATATTCAAGGTAAGTACCAGCCCCTTTGTGGGATAGAAATGCGGCTCGAAAAACGCATCCCTGTCTCCGCTGGACTGGGAGGCGGCAGCAGTAATGCCGCCAATGTGATCATGGCTCTGAACAACCTGTGGAATCTGAACCTGAGCGAACCCGAAAAACATGAGATCGCGGCGATTTTTGGCAGCGATATCAATTTCTTCCTGCAAGGCGGAACAGCCCGGTGCACCAATCGTGGTGAGATTATCAGGCAGTGTGAAGACATCGTGATCGATCACATCCTGCTGGTCAATCCAGCGATCGCGATATCCGCAAGGGAAACGTATCAGAAGGCTCAAATACCAGTAGCGAGTCAAATACAAAGATTTGATCCGCTGCTTGGCGTCTCCGGTTGGTTCAACCGCCTGGAAAGCGGGATCAGAAAGGATTACCCCGTGATCGACGGGATCATAGATGATATGCAAAGCTATGCTGCTCGGATAGCGATGATGAGCGGTAGCGGCAGCACATGTTTCGGCATCTTTGCCGGCAAGGATGCAATGCGCGAATGTCTGGAACACTTTGCCCGGCAAGGTTTCTGGACGAAAGTAACAAGAACGATTAGGAAAGAAGAGTATCAGCAATGTATTCAAAACTAAAGCTAATTACGGGAAACGCGAACCGGCCGCTGGCAGAAGAAGTTGCCAGATACGCCGGCATACCTTTGGCGGATATTGATCTGTTCAAGTTTTCCAACGACGAGTCCTTTGTGAAGATCAACGACAATGTTCGCGGCGCGGATGTTTTCGTGATCCAATCCACTTGTCGCCCCGTAAACGACAACTTGATGGACTTGTTGATCATTATCGACGCCTTGAAACGCGCATCCGCGCAGCGGATCAATTGCGTGATCCCCTATTATGGTTATGCCAGATCGGACAAAAAGGATCAACCCCGCGTTCCAATCACCGCCAAGCTCGTAGCAGATTTGATCACCGTTGCCGGTGCAGATCGGGTCATCACGGTTGATTTGCATGCTGATCAGATTCAGGGTTTTTTTAATATCCCGGTCGATCATCTCTTTTCGATCCCCACCTTCGCTCGCTATTTCGCCAGTATGGATATCAATGACATCGTGGTCGTATCACCGGATTCCGGAGGAGCGATCCGTGCCAGAGCTTTGGCAAAACGTCTGGATTGCGGACTCGCCATCGGAGACAAACGCCGTAGCGGAAACAACGATCAAACGGAACTGTTCAACATTATTGGCGATGTTACGGGAAAAACCGCCATCCTTTTTGATGACATCATCGATACCGGAGGCAGCCTGATCAAGGTCGCCAACGCTCTCAAAGAGCAGGGCGCCGGCAATATCTTCGCAGCTTGCACCCACGGCGTGCTATCCGGTTCCGCGGTGAGCAATTTGCAAGATTCGCCCATCGAAAAGCTCTTCATCACAAATACCATCCCGCTCTCCGAAGAACAACAAAAATGCGGAAAGATCATACAGCTTTCGATCGCCGAGATGCTTGCCATTGCGATCAAGAAAGTCCACATAGAAGAATCACTAAGTATATTATTCAGATAGAAATTGAGATTGGAGGAATAAATGATATTTACTCTCGATGCTGAAAAAAGAACCATGGGAAAGAAATCGGAACTCTCCGCCTTGCGCGCCTCGGGCTTGATCCCCGCAGTGTTATATGGTGCAGAAACCGAATCCACACCCATCTCCGTGAACAAAAACGAGTTCACCAAATACTTCAAGAAGAGCTTCACTGAGCTTGCTTTCTGGGAAATCATCCTCGAAGGCAAGACCTATCACACCATCCTCAAAGACAAGCTGGTGCACCCCGTGAGACGCGATGTCATGCACATCGATTTCATGGTCGTAGGCGCCAAAGCCGAGATGGAATTTGATATCCCCATCCATTTTGACGGCGAAGCCATCGGCACCAGAGAAGGCGGATTCGTGGACATGATCCAAAGAACCGTGAAATTATCCTGCATTGCCAGCAATCTCCCGGGAGAGCTCAGGCTCGATATCACCGATTTGAAAGTCGGCGAGTCGAAACATGTCCGAGACCTACCGATGGGAAAATGGACATATAAGGATCACGCCGATAACACTTTGGTCGTTATCCATCCGAAACGTACCGAAGCCCCGACCACTGCCACAGCGGTGGAAAAACCCGAAGCTCCGGAAGCAAAATAAGCGCGCATGAAACTCATCATCGGGCTGGGAAACATTGGCGAGAAATACTACGCTACGCGTCACAACGTGGGTTTCCTCTGTCTGGACGAATGGGCTCGCTTGCGCAAAAAGAGCTTTTCTGCAGAGCTGGAATATGACTTCATCAAGCTGGAGAAAGCGGTTTTGATCAAGCCCAAGACCTTTATGAACCTCTCCGGCAAGGCGCTCCAAGCCGCCCGCGAACGTTGGAAGATCGATCAGGTGCTCGTGATCTATGACGATATCGAGCTGCCGCTTGCCGATCTGCGTATTCGCAACGGAGGCGGAGACGGCGGCCACAACGGGATGAAGTCTCTGGGAGAAATCCTCCCCTATGACGAGCTGAAACGCATCCGTTTCGGCATTGGCAGGGACGCGGAACTGTGTCCTGCTGATTTTGTCCTGCAAGACTTCAACGAAGATGAATTGATCGCGCTGAAGCCCATGATCACCCGCGCGGGAAAGTTTATCGACACCTATATCAAATATGATTTCAGCACGATGCTGGATGAATATAGCAAATGGAAAAAATCCTATTCCGGGGTAAAATCCACCGGAATCATTAGTCCAAAGGAGGAACAAAATGACCAAGGATTATGAACTGATGGTGATCATATCGCCTAAGCTCAATTCTGAAGAGGCGGATGCCACCAACGAAAGCATCCTCAACCTCGTTAGAGAAAACGCCGGGGAGATCATCAAGACCGATCCCTGGGGACGTAGAATTCTTGCCTATCCCATCGAAAAGATGCAGGAAGGCTATTACTATGTAAACTATTTCAAGCTCGAAACCACTGCCGTCAAGGGCTTGAAGCGTCTCATGAACATCAACGAAAAAGTTCTGAGACACATGTTTATCGCCAGAGGCGAATAGGAGAAATCATGGCTGATCTTAAATTACCGAGACTGAACAAGGTCTTCATCAGCGGCAGAATCACTGCCGACATCGAGCTGAAATACACCCCCAAGGGCACCGCCGTCGTCCGCATCACCGTTGCTATGGACAAGCGCTGGAAAGATGACACCGATACTTGGCAGCAAGCCCCCATCTTTGTGAATGTGGTCGTCTGGCATAACGCCGCGGAATTGCTTGCCAAGCAAGCGCATAAAGGTTCTGCCGTCCTCGTCGAAGGCCGCATCGAAACCAGCAGCTACGTCGATAACAACAATATCAACCGCAAAGTCTTCGAAATCATCGCCGAAAACGTCCAGACCCTGGAATGGAAACCAAAAACCGAAGGCGGACAGGACGATGAAAGCGTTCCCCTTCCCGAAGAACACAGCGCTCCGGCAACTCCCGGCACTACCGACGACGTGCCATTCTAACAGGAGAGATAATGAATATTACCGATAGAAAGAAAAGATTCACACGCAAGAAATATTGCCGTTTCTGTGCCAATAAAGAGATTCAGATTGATTACAAGAACCTGGACATCATGCGTCAATTCATCTCCGATGTGGGCAAGATCGATCCCGCCCGTCTCACTGGAACCTGTTCAAAGCATCAGAGAAAGCTCACCGGCGAGATCAAGCGCGCACGCACCATGGCATTGATTCCCTACGTGATCGAATAGTGTTTCTGATTCCGCTTGTTCTTGGCGCTTTGGCGATTATCAATCCCTTCATCAGCTTGATCCTGATCATGATGTTCATCGGCAAAACCATCGAATTTAGTCTGATCTCCCCCATAAGGGCGATCGGCATTTTCTTTGTTATTCCTTTGATTGTCATCATGTTGGACAGTTCGATGAGCACCACTGTGCTGGTCACCGATGGAGTCATTGGCGTTGGATTCACTGCTGTAGTGTATCTGATAGCTTTGCGCGGGCTGCATAATATGTGCTCTGCCTTCAGCGTCGCCGCCGTGCTCATCGTCGTCTATGGGATCTGCCGCTACTATTTCTTTGGGGATTATCTCGCCCTTGCCAACGAACGAGCCTTCAGTGAAGTCCAGTCCTCTCTTCCGCAACTATTTGACGGCGATATCATGCAAAAATCCATCTCACTGATCAAAGCGATTTGGCCGGCGGTATGGATCGTTTCGCATCTGATGGCGCTATTCATCGGCTTCATCCTGTTCCAAAGACAGATGGGCTTGCGGTTCAACTGGCAGGAACTGGCTTTCCCAAAATACTATGTTTTATTGATTATTGCCATCCTTCCCCTCTATCTTGTGCCGGGAATGCAGATGCTCTTCATCAACGCGATGCTGGCTCTGTGTTTCCTGCCGTTCATTCAGGGGATCGGGGTGATGCTTCACAAGCTCTCAAAACTGATCGCGAACAAAATGCTGCGTGCCGCGCTCTTGGTTTTGATCCTGCTAAACACCGTATCATATCTCCTGATCACGCTGCTCGGTTTTGCAGACCTGTGGCTTGATCTCAGAAAACTACATCCTGGAGGAAATCTCACATGAAAGTGATTATGCTCACAAATATAGAAAAAGTCGGAACCAAAGGCGAAGTCGTCAACGTCAAACGCGGCTATGCCAGAAACTATCT
Source organism: Candidatus Cloacimonadaceae bacterium (assembly GCA_030693415.1). Classification (NCBI taxonomy): domain Bacteria; kingdom Pseudomonadati; phylum Candidatus Cloacimonadota; class Cloacimonadia (SeqCode); order Cloacimonadales (SeqCode); family Cloacimonadaceae (SeqCode); species Cloacimonadaceae bacterium (SeqCode). Next base: position 39,414 of record JAUYAR010000080.1, read on the forward strand.
GGTTCCTCGTAACTATGCAATTTATGCCACTCCGGCAAACGTCAAACGCATCGTCAACATCCAAGCCCAAGCCGCCGATGAAGAAGAAAAACGCATCTGGGAGCTGAAAAAGCTTGCCGAGAAGATTAATGCCGTAAATCTGGTATTCGTGCGTAAAGTGGACGAACACGGCAGCATGTTTGGCTCCGTTTCCGAGACCGATATCGCCCATGCCTTACATCAGCATGGCATCGACGTGCACAAGTCCCTGATCCTGATGGACAAGCACATCAAGGAACTGGGCGTCATCGCTATGCAGATCAGGCTGCACAAAGACATCCTCGCCGATCTGAACATCAGGATCGAAAGAGAAGGCAAGGAAATACCCGTTGTGGCAACCGAGCCCGAACCGATCATCGAAGACGAAGTAATAGAAAGCAGTGAACCGGTTGAAGTCGAAATCGTTGATGAACCGGGCTTGGTGGAAGAAGAGCTGGAAACGATATTTGAAACTGAAGATATAGTAGAGACCGAAGATACCGAAGTAAAAGTCTAACCCCGAGGAGGTTTACCATGCGTGAAACTTGGTTCACGATCAAACAGATCATAGCGATCGTCATTTTCGTAGCGGCATTCTCGCTGATGGGATTGATGACTGGGCGGCCGCTCATGATGTTAATCTATGCGGCAATCGTTTTAGCGGCTTCCGCCATCGCTTTTTTGATGATCCGCAAAAGACAGCGCCACAGCGAAATTGCTCTTGAGACTTCGCGTCTGCCGATGAAGATCATCGGCTGCATCCTCGGTCTTCTGGCAATCGCCATTCCCCTGATCCTGACACTCTGGACCAATGTCATCACTCTGCCCGGTGGAGTTTCCATTGTGGCTATCGTGATCATCTTTGCGCTCACGCTGGTTTTCATCGCTCTGATGGGATTGGCTCTTTATCTGATCAACTACAAAGGCTGGGAAACGCTATATCGCGTGGTCGGCTTTGCCGTGATCTTCATCGCCTCCATCATCCCCGGAATCGCGATGTCCATGATCGACAAGACCGCCAGTAGCATCGGTGCCGCCTACTACGTGGCGCTCGCCGTGTTGATCCTGTCCTATAACAGTATGGGACTTTTGATCAAGCAGGATTAAACCTCAGCATAGATTCCCAGACAACTTAGCAGCCATGAAACCGGTCTTCGAAGCCAACTCATGCTTGAGATCCCCGGTTTCATGGCTTTTTTCGTATGGAATTACCGACGTCCCCGTCGGTTCTTGTCCGCAGGATCGGTTACATACTTGTGGATGATAGACTAAACTTGTGGATGATAGACTAAACTTGTGGATGATAGACTAAACTTGTGGATGTGTCATGTTCATCGCTATTGTCGCCTATGGGATAGAGTTTCGTGTCGCCGACGGGGACGTCGGCGCTCCATGAGATGAAGTTCCATGATTATGGAATTACCGACGTCCCCGTCGGTTCTTGTCCGCAGGATCGGTTACATACTTGTGGATGATAGACTAAACTTGTGGATGATAGACTAAACTTGTGGATGTGTCATGTTCATCGCTATTGTCGCCGATGGGATAGAGTTTCGTGTCGCCGACGGGGACGTCGGCGCTCCATGAGATAGGTTTCATCAAAAAGTTATGTCCAAAACGAGAAACTTTATCGGTACTAGCAAGGATAATAGCTCAGTATATAGTTTCAACGAAGTACCTGTCCCAAGCGGAAATTCAAAACCGAATTGGGTTCCAATATTTGGGAATATAATCCTTTCAAAATTGTCATCATTCTCCTCAAGAATAAAAAACCGAGTAGGAACCCACTGCATGTAGGATAACCCCAAATGAAATCCTATGATAAATTGGTCCCCAAATAGCTTTTTTGGAGTCTCATACAATCTCCAGTCAATCCCTAAATAGAAGAACTCTTTAGAATTCAAACTCCGTGGGTCATTTGCTGCCGCCACGTGCACACACCAACCTGTTTCAACGTCACTTCCAAATTCCCTGACCGTTTTCTTTGAATACCCATAGTTGATGGAACCCATCAGTATTTGAGGGAACATTTGCATATTAGCTCCCACAGTATGCTTATACTCCGAAACACCCTCGGCAAAGCAAATGCCGATTAACAATATCCCGACCGTCACGAGGACTATTGTCTTCGTCATGATATTACCTCAAATGCATAATTTTGACTCCCTGGAAAAAACTCAATTTTTATGAATTTGCTTTGCCTGCGAGTTTGGGTTAGTAGTTGCCAGTTTGGGCAACAGCATTTCAAAATGAGCCTGAATAACTACAATAATCGCAACCAAAGTGGCAATAAGCAACGCGAAAATATGAGACAAAGA
>JAUYAR010000081.1 GCA_030693415.1 Candidatus Cloacimonadaceae bacterium
AACACGGCCTACGGGTCAATGGATGAAGTACAGAATGCCCTGATTGATAGCTTTGAATACCTGGACAACAACAAAGATATGGTTTCAAGACTGACCTATTTTAAGTGGATGAATTTGGATATATGAAAGCGAATTGGTATAAATCGAATAACGATCGGAGATTATGCTCGACTCTGCTCGGTAGCAAATCCCATTGAGATAAGGGAGGTTCACCCCTATCCTCACAAACGTGATAATAATCCTCTACATCGATAGTAAAAATCGATTTCAGTTTATCGCTCATAGTTTCAAACCTCGCTACTATGTTTGTTATTTCTTAACACCATTATGCAACACAAATCAATTTCAAAAACAATACAACATACTTTTAAGGCTATTAATTTCACCAGCAGATTTCCTGTCAATCGTTATATTGCTTTCACATGAAAATATGCAACTGAGACTGTTCAAAATCCCTAACGATACTTCCCTGCATTTATAGGCTTCATCGAGAAATAGTGGTCTGAGTGTTGCCATACATTGTTTTCACCGTTGCGCAGAGCTGGTCCCCGATTCGCAGCATCGGCATGCTGCGCTACAAACCGAGTGAAAAAATCCGGTTCCCCCTTAGCAATACGGAATCAATACGGACTCATTACGGACTAAGTCCGTATTGACTCCGTAATGCTAAGGAGGAAGCGCAGGATGCCGATCCTGCGGAGGGAGAAACCTATCAATCGGAATCATCGTTTTCGCAGCATCGGCATGCTGCGCTACATATTGATTGGGAAAGCCGTTATATCCTTGTGTCACTCCCACTTGGACAACAGATTCAGCGCGAGGGAAAATTGCTCCCGGTAACTGAGCTTTTTATCCAGATCGATGCTGATCTTCAAGCCCTTGGAGGTGTCGAAGCGCATGGGATGTGGAACCTTGGCGCCGAAGGCGAGCACGGATTCCTTGGGCGGCATTTTGTCCGCCTTGAATTCCAATGCGAGCGTGCCGGAGCGGACATAGCAGTTTTGCAGCTCGATCACTTTGGCTAAGATGTTGAGTTTGAAATACATCAGCAGCCAGTGGGCTGTTTCCGGAAGGGCTCCGAAGCGGTCGGTGAGTTCACGCTCCATGTCGTTCAGCTCCTCCAGATTCTCGAATTCGCTCAATCTGCGATAGATACGCAGACGCTGTTCGTCGTTGTCGATATATTCGGGTGGGAAATAGAGGTCGATTTCGGTTTTGAGCTGGCGTCTTGTCTGGGGGCTGTCGTCCTGATGCAAAAGTTCCGGGTCGCCGGTTTCCACCGCGGTGATCGCTTTTCCAAGGAGGGAGTTATAGTAGTTGAAACCGATGGATTGGATGATGCCGCTTTGCTTGGTGCCGAGGATGGCTCCCGCTCCGCGAAGTTCGAGATCGCGCAATGCGACCTGGAATCCGGCGCCGAGGAAGTCATATTGCGTGAGGGCTTCGAGGCGGTGACGGGCTTCCGTGGTGGTGCCCTTGGGAATCAAAAGATAGGCATAGGCGCGTCGGTTGCTGCGGCCGACCCGTCCGCGCATCTGATAAAGCTGTGCCAAGCCAAAAGTATCGGCGCGGTCGATGAGGATGGTATTGGCATTGGCGATGTCGATGCCGTTTTCGACGATGGTGGTGGAGATGAGCACCTGATAATCGCGGTTTATGAAGGCTTCCATCACGTGTTCGAGGTGCTTTTCCGGCATTTGGGCATGTCCGACCACAAAGCTGACCCCCGGCATCAGATTTCTCAATTCCATTGCTACGGTTTCGATGGTCTGGACGCGGTTGTGGATGAAAAAAACCTGTCCGCCGCGATCGATCTCGCGTCCGATGGCGTCTTTGATTACTTCCGTATCCCTCGGAGTAATGATCGTTCTGATCGGGAGGCGTTCCTTTGGGGAGGTCTGCATCAACGAAATTTCTTTCAGCTTTGCCAGTGCCATGTTCAGGGTGCGGGGAATGGGTGTGGCGGACATATAGAGGGTGTCCACGTTTGATTGCAGCTTGCGCAGCCGCTCTTTGTGGCGAACTCCGAAACGATGTTCCTCATCGATAATGAGCAGTCCGAGGCGGGAGAAATGCAGGTCCGAAGAAAGCAATCTGTGCGTGCCGATAGCGATGTCCACTTCTCCCGCGGCAATGCCGGCAATATCCTTTTTCAGCAGTAGTGGACTGCGAAAGCGGCTCAGCATGGCGATGCGGATGGGGTATTGAGCAAGCCTTTCGCGAAAAACACGCCAATGCTGTTCTGCCAAAAGGGTCGTGGGCACCAGAACCGCGCATTGATATCCGGAACAGACAGCTTTGAACGCAGCGCGGATCGCCACTTCCGTCTTGCCGAATCCGACGTCTCCACAGAGCAATCTTTCCATCGGAGCGGAAGCTTCCATATCGGCTTTCACCTCGTTTGTGGAGCGGGTTTGGTCGATCGTGTCTTCATAGATGAAGGATTCTTCGAGTTCACGCTGCCAGTCTCCATCCGCTTTGTGGGAGATTCCAACTCGTGAGGCTCGTTCTGCATAAAGCTTGACGATGTCCGCAGCGATGAGTTCGATTTGCTCGGTTGCCCGGCGTTTTGTGTTTTGCCATTTGTTGGAACCGATGCGGTGCAAAACAGGGCTGGCGCCTTCCTCCGCCACGTATTTGGAGACGAGGCGAAGCTGATGAGTGGGCACATAAACGCGATCGTCATTGGCATAGCGCAAAACCAGGCATTCGGTGTCCTGCCTGTCCAAACGGATGATCTTCAAGCCCTCAAAGACGCCGATGCCATGATCGACATGGACAACGTAATCGCCGGGTTTGAGGCTTTGATAATCCACGATCTCCTCGCCGGGAGCAAAGCGTGGGGCATAACGTTTGCGTTTGTATCGGTTGAAGATTTCGTGATCCGTCCACAGAGTGAGTCCTGCGTCCGTGACGCTGAAACCTTCATGCAGCACGCCGATGTGGTGTTCCGCCTTCACCTGGAAATCCGCTAAGAGTTGATCCATACGATTGCTCTGGCTGGGATTGTCGAAAAGCAGGATGCTGCGCTGATGAGCGTTTTGTTTCAGATGCGATGCCAATAGATCGAGATCGCCTCCGAAAGCAGGTTGGGGCGCGAAGGGGGCTTTGATGTTTTCGGTGGTAAAGGGGAGCACAAACTCGCTCTGGGAAAGAAACGCGCTACAGCTTTGTTTGATTAATTTGTAGAGATATTCCTCGCCTGCCATCAGGCGTTCAGGAGGGCTGAGCTTGGCTTTCGTCTTATGTTTCAGATCCTTTTGATACTGGCTGAGGATCTGTTCTCCGAGTTGCTGGACTTCTTCGAGGACATAACTAAAATTGCTCATCAGCACGAGCCGCTGATCGCTCTCAAAGTAATCCGCGAAAGTTTCCAGCTCCGGCAACAAAAGGCTGAGCTGGTTTTCAATACCTTCATAGAAGCCCTTGGTTTTGATCTTCGAGGAAAGGAGGCTGTGGTGGTCGATATCGTCCAGGCACAGTTCCCGGGCGGGGATAATAGTTACCTCATCCAGCTCGCCGGGTTCGGAACGTTGCGTGTTTGCCGAGAAAGTTCTCATAGACAAAATCTCGTCGCCAAAGAATTCTATCCGTACGGGTTTCAATAGCGGCGGAGAAAAGACATCCATGATGCCACCCCGCCGCGCCGCCTGATAGACTTTGCTCACCTGATACTCCATTTCATAGCCGCAGTTGTGCAGATCCTGCAAGAGTTTGTCCGGTGGATATTCCATTCCTGGTTTGAGATGGATGATATGTCTGGCGATGCTCTTTTTTGGGGGGATATACCGCAAAAGCGCGCGCACTGAAAGACTGTAGATGGCGGGAATTTCTCCCATGCAGTTGTATAGGCAGAGCATGCGAGTGGCGCGGATGGAGTAGTGAGGGGAGCGTTCTTCGTATGGGAGGATTTCGTAATCCGGCAAATAGTGGGCGTTCTCTCTTCCCACAATAGCGGAAAGGTCATCCCAGATGTCTTCAGCGATGATGTCGTCCTGAGAGACGATGAGGACGTTCTTTCCTGTGGATACCCAAAGGTGCGCTGCTACGAGGGCTCTGGCGCTTTGGTTCAAATGATGGATCTGGACTCTTTTACCTGCGGATAGATTCGCGGGGAGGCTTTGGAAAAATGGAGAGGTGGAGAGCTGGGCTTTGATCTGCGAATATAACATAAAGAATGCGCTTACATCGAATCGAATGGTTCGGTTTTTACGAAAGTGCCGATGATCTTGGCGAGCTTGCCTTTGAGAAAAGATATTGTGAGTCTGGCGTCTGAGCCCACTCCGTCCACGCTGAGGATCACGCCTTGTCCATATTCTTCATGCCAGATCTGCTGTCCGACGCGGTAGCTTTTGTCCTTTTCGGTGAAATCGGCTTTGCGCTTTGGTTTGGAACTGGGAGCCTGGGCAAATGCCGCTTTGTCCTGAGGATTGTCAAACAATGAGGAATCGATCTCCTGCAGGAACATACTGGGTTGGTTGTGGTTAAAAGTGTCATAGAGTCTGCGCGTGCGGGCATAACTGAGCTGCAAAACGCGCTTGGCACGGGTCACTCCCACATAGAGCAAGCGGCGCTCCTCCTCGATCTCGGTGCGGTTGCCCATGCACATTTTGTGGGGGAGCAAGCCATCTTCGAGCCCGACGATGAAGACGCACTCAAATTCCAGTCCCTTGGCATTGTGCATTGTCATCAGGCGCACGCTTTCGGCACCTTCGGCGACGAGATCCATATCCGTCTGCAATGCCACGTAGGGCAGGAAATCGGCAAGTAGCGGTGCGCGGGTATGATCCACAAGGTAGCGCTCCGTGAACTCACTGACGGAGCTGACAAATTCGATCAGGTTTTCCGCGCGGGCGATTTCTTTGGGATCCTTGCCTTTGCGGTATTGTTCCACGAGGTTCAGGTCTTCCATGATGCTTTTCACCAGTTCCAGCACGCTTTCGCTCTTCGAGGCTTCGCGCCAGGCAAGGAGCTTTTCGTGAAAATCTGAGACCTTCGTTTTGGCGGACTGGTTCAGTTCAGCGTTGCTATGAACGTTTTGGATACTGCGATCGAGACTGATGCGGTTTTTGTTTGCATAGGCGATCAGCCTGGAGATCGTTGTCTGTCCAATTCCGCGGGGAGGTTCGTTGATAATGCGCAGGAGGCTTTGAGTATCGCTCGGATTGGAGATCGCAGCCAGATAAGCGAGCAGATCCCTGATCTCCGTGCGTTGGTAGAAATGCAAGCTGCCGACGATGCTGTGCGGAATCTTGTGTTGGATGAAAGCATATTCGAAGACGCGGGATTGGGCATTGGTGCGGTATAGCACAGCCATCTGGTTCAGGGACAGACCCTTGCGCTGCAATTCGAGAATGCGTCTGGAGACGCGGCTTGCCTCGTCATTTTCGTCGGTATAGATATTGAGGATAGGAGCTTCACCTTCGCCGAGATCAGACCACAGGTCTTTTGTATGGCGGCGGCGATTGTTTTTGATGATCGCGTTAGCGAGCTGAAGGATGCGGGATGTGCTGCGATAATTTTGTTCCAGACGGATGGAGCAGACATTGGCATAGTCCCTTTCAAATTCGAGGATATTGCGGATTGTGGCGCCGCGAAAACTATAGATCGCCTGATCGTCGTCTCCCACCACGCATACTCTCTGATGCTCACGGGCGATCTGATGGACGATTTCAAATTGGGCATGGTTCGTATCCTGATATTCGTCGATCATCACATACTGAAACTGATGCTGATACTTTTGGCGGACGGCTTCGTTGGTGCGCAAGAGATGCGCAGTCCAGAGCAGAATATCGTCAAAATCAAGTGCCTGATTGACGAGTAGGCTCTGCTGATACAGCGTATAGATACGGATGATCTGATCGGTGTGCTGATCCGCATCCGCCACGGAGGAAGACCACTGCTCTTTGGGCAGGTTTGCCTGTCCGTGAATCACATCTTCGGGAAAGAGCAATCGTGTCTTATATTTGCCTATTTTTCCAAGCACATAGTTGATCGGCAGTTTCTTCGGATCGAAGCCGTGTTCCTTGTAAATCTTTTTCACAAGCGACTTCTGATCGTCGGTGTCATAGATTGAGAAGTTCGAATTGAAGGGTAAATGGGCATGCTCAATGCGCAGGATCCGCGAACAGACACTATGAAAAGTTCCCACCCAGAGCGTCCGAACCGGGAAATTGAGCAAGCCCTCGAGGCGCTCCTGAAGCTCGCGAGCGGCTTTGTTTGTAAAAGTGACGACCATGAGATTCCAAGGCGCAATGTTTTTCACTTTCAGCAAATATGCGCAGCGGTAGATGATGGATTTAGTTTTGCCGCTACCGGCTCCCGCGAGTACAAGCATCGCAGTATCGGTATCGGTGGCGACCCTTAGTTGTTGGGGGTTTAGCTCCCCCTCAAAACTGAAACTCATTGCTCAAACGTGAAGGCTCAGACCGGTACCCGAACGAAGGTCGGATGGCCGCTCCTGCCTTCCAACCTGTCTCCGGAATAGGTCTTGAAAGCTGAGACCTTGTAATAATAATCTCCGGGGGAAACGCTGTGCCAGGGTTTGGAACCATGCGTGCAAGTATTTGTGAAAACCGTGTCCACGACCGCGTAGGCTGAGTAGAATGCCAAGCCGCGATAGATGTAGTAACCTTCAGTATTTTGTGGGGAATTTAAGTCCCATGTGATATTGACAAATTTGGAGGACGCACCAACAGGGGATGGGGTGCACACGACGTTGGAAACAGTCTGTGGCACTTTGATATCGGGATTGCCAATGGGATCAAGCGGATTGGATCTCTTCAAGCCGCAGGACATCGTCAGCAACAGCCCAAGTATGAGTATGACAGCGATATATCTCATTTTCTCTCCCTCAAAACCGCATCTCAATCCCTTCAGGTTTGATCTGAACGGGAGATTTGGCATATTGATCGATGATCCTGCGCCAGACGGAGGCATTATAATCATCCGTGCTTTGGATCACATCAAAGATATTGTAACCCCAAACCAGCACCGCCACGCCGAGAAAGATCACCGAATATTGGCGTGGACCAACGGCGGCGTTGTAATAGGTCTCGATATCCTCCACTTGCGTGGCTTCCTCGTATTTGCGATGATAATAAACGCTGCGGTCAAAGAAAAAGAGCGATGTTCCGATCAGAAAGAGTTCAGTTCCCAGTATGATGGATCCTTTGATGTTGTTTTTGTTGGTAAATTGTCCCCAACCGGGGATGATTGCGGATTTGATGATGGTTCCACGGGGGGAATTGGCTTCCATTTCATAGAGCTGCAGCAGTTTCTGACGCTCCACCAGGTGATCGCGATAGTCGCGCCGTTCCAGATAATTGTTCCAGCCATATTTGGTGCTATCCGAAAACAGGGTGATGTCAAATCCCGTCTGAGCGGAGAGTCCCAACCAAAGCAGCAACAGCGTCAATGTCATAAGCGGGAGTTTTAATGTAATCATCGTCACCTCATCAGGTTTTCGGAGATTTTGTTGAGCGGCAGAATGCTGCGGTCACGCAGATTGATCTGCCACACATAGAAAAAAGTTTCACGGGGAGTGATCAGATCGTATCGGGCTTCATATTTATACTGACCGGAGGAGAGCAGTATCTTCCAACCGGAATCTCTGATCTCGCCGGCTTTGTAGCGGGTGAGCAGATCGCGTTTTTGATTCTGGATTCTGCTGTTCAGGATGCCGCCACGGTATTCGTTGATGATTTTCTGGGCAAAGGCAACCGGGGTTTTTTCCGCTTCCAGCAGGTTTTGCATCTGATTGCTTCGTTGACGGTATTCCGGTTTACTATCCAGTGAAAAAGCCTGTTGATAGAGCTTCAGGGCATCGGCAAGTTTGCCGGAGGCTTCAATTTTTTCGGCAGAATCAAAGATCTGTGCGGCACGGATGATATTTGCCCGGATGGTGTTCAGCCGTTCGATCGCTTGCACGGCAAGGGAATAATTTGGGATGATGTCGAAAGTCTTTTGATAATGAATCAGCGCGTTGTCAAAGTCCTTCTCCGCAAGCAGGGCGTCTCCTTTTTGAATGTATAAGCCGGCAATGTCCCGCAGGCGGCGGTCGATATCATTTTTCTTGGCGGGATTATATTGCACTGCGATGCGAAAAAAACGATCGGACTCAAAATAATCCTGTCCCGCGAGATGGTTTTCCGCTTGGGTAATATATGCATCGGAGATCATCACGTTGATGTCCTGCTCATCCACGACCGGGTATTTTGCAAGTTCAAACAGGATCTTCAGCCCTTCGCTGAAATATCCCGAATTGAAGAGCCGGCGGGTATAGGATATCCGGGGGGGAACGATGCGCGCCATAAACTTGCGGGCTGTCACCTCAAAGCTGTTATTGGGATGATCGTCAAAGAGGGAGGCATAATCCCGCCAGGCGGCTTCTTGGTCAACAAAAACGTCCATGTAGAGGGCGATCCTGCGATAAAGCATTTCCGGCACCAATGCCGAGGAAGGAATCTCCCTGAGGATGGAATTGATGTAGAGCAACGCAGTTTCGTGGCTTGAAGCGTTGGATGCTTGATCAGCAAGCAGTTTATAGACGTCCGCCAAGATCAGATCTGCTTCATCGGAATTTGAGAGTTTCAAAAAGCGAATGGTCAATGGCCAGTTGGAGCGTTGGCGGGCAAGCAGTGCCAGCTCATAATAACTTTGCGCGCGCATCATTTCCGCCCTCGTGGCGTTTGCACCGTTTTTACCCTTGGTGATGTAATCATCAAGCTCTTGTATCGCAGCGGCATAGCGTCGTTGCTCAAAATGTTCCGAGGCGCTGTTGAGACGGTTTATCTCACAGCCACTCAGAAATATAATTAGAGCGATGCCGGTCACAAGCAATTTCAATACATATCTCATTAATCTATGTAATATTCCTTATCTTCTTGGGCGCTTTCAAACATGGACAAGGGGTTGTCCCGCAGCCAATTTAGCAATTCATCGGACTGCCCGTGACTGAGCAGAACCCGTTTGATATTCTGATATTGGAGTTTCAATATCTGATCCGAGGAGGGATGCAAAGCATCGACGATCACACTGTGGGCTCCTTCAATAAAGCTCGCGATAGAATCCGTCGTGGCAATATCAGACGTATAGACCAATGTGCCATGATAGTCCTCGATGCGAAAGGCATAAGATCTCATCTGATTGGGCAGGGAATTGGCGTTGACGATCTCCTCATATCCGAGCAGGTGATCCGTCATGGCGGATGAGATATCGTCATGATGCAGTTCGATCTCAGTACAATCGTGAATCTGCAAAGGAAAGCTGAATTTCTGGGCAAAAGTGTAGAACATCTGCATGGCGTCCAACAGCGCGGCGGGACGCTCCGGCAAAAAGAGTTGCAGGGCTTTTTTACGCTGTTGCAGATAAAGCATTTGCAACACCATAAAAATGCCGGAGATGTGATCCGGATGATAATGGCTGATAAAGATGGCATCCAAAACGTCACCGTCCAAGCCATGCTTGAGCAACTGGTGGGAAGTCCCCTCTCCGCAATCGAAGAGCAGGTGTTTGCCGTTCACGCTCACATAGATGCAGCTTTGATGTGTGTTCAAATTTGGCATGCCGGGGCTCGAACCGAGGATGATAAATTTCATGCGTCACCTTCCTTTCTTTTCTGTTGGTTCTTGGTCACCACGATCGGGATCTGATCAAGCTTGCGGCCAAAGATCAGGAAAAAGCCGCCAAACATCACCGTTGTGATCAACAATAACTCGCGCGAGCCGATGATGAAGATTATCACCGCGGTGAGCGCGATCAGCACGTTGATGGTATAGACAATGAAAGCGGTCACTTTGATGGAGCCAAGAGCTGTGTGGATGCGATGGGTGGAATGGTCTTTACCGCCTTGCATCACGTGGCGTCCGTCGCGTTTGCGAGTATAGCTCACCAGCGCGATGTCAAAAATCGCATAGCTGAGCAGCAGCACCGGCATCAGGAAAAACATCTTGTCATTGTATCTATTACCGGCAAAACGCGCCATGAGAATGCCCATCGAGGAGAGAAAATAGCCGATAAACATCGATCCCGCGTCGCCTAAAAAAATCCTCGCGGGGTTGAAATTGTAGGGGAGAAAACCGAATACGGAACCGGCAAAGCTGAGCGATATCAATCCAATCAACGCCATCGCCTCTTGATTTGTCTGGGTGATATTGGTGAGGCTGAAAACAAAAAAACCGATTCCGAGTATGCCTGCCATGCCGCTCAGGATGCCATCCATATTGTCCAGATAATTCAGCGCGTTCATCAATCCGACCATCCATAACACCATCAATGGCAGGGAGATATAGATCGAGCCAAACATCAGTTTGAGCTCCGGCAGGGAGAAATTGCTGAGGATAAAGACCATGCTCACAAAGAACTGCCCAAACATCTTGATCATCGGACTAAGTGGTCGCCGGTCGTCGATCAGACCAATCATCATAATCAGAAAAGAGCCCAGCAGATAGCCGGTCATCGGTCTGTCAAAACTCCTGCCCGGCGAGATTGCCACATCGTAGATGCAAAGCAGGAAGAATCCGATAAAAACGCTCACGCCCCCCATCAGCGGGGTGGCTGAGAGATGCATTTTCCGGGCTTCCGGTCTGTCCACAAAGTTCATCGCCCGCGCCAGCTTGATGATAAAAGGCGTGAGCCCATAAACCAGCAACCAGGACATTATGAACACGCTCAGGTATTCATATATCCGATGTTCCATCCAGATAACTCCATTTTTCCATTTTATGCCATTCTGATAATGATATCTATTTTGTCAAAGGATAAATTGATTTTTCGGCATTTTCCTGTTATCTATCTGCTGTTGATTGATCTACGGACATCCTTCTCATTAAGTCATTTTCCGCCCGCGAATCTGATAGCGTGCATCACAAAGCCTGCGAAAGCCGAAAACTAACTCATAGAAAAAGGGCTACCGGCAAATCGCAATATCCAGCCCGATTTAGCTTGACATGAGATCAATCAACTGACAGATGTCCCGACAATAGAAAATGACCCAAGAAAGCATGGAAATACTATGATAACAAACCACAAAGTAATTACAGGTGATAGTCGCAATATGAGTTTGCTGAGAGATCAGTCGGTGCAATTGGTGGTTACTTCACCCCCATACTGGCAGCTCAAGGACTATGGCTCTGATCATCAAATCGGTTTTGATGAAGATTATGAAAGCTATATAAACAGCTTGAACAAGGTATGGATGGAATGTTATCGCATTTTACATAATGGTTGCAGATTGTGTATCAATATTGGGGATCAATTTGCCCGCTCAGTATATTATGGCAGATACAAAGTAATCCCTATTCGCACCGAGATCATAAAGTTTTGTGAAAGCCTAAGAATGGACTATATGGGAGCGATTATATGGCAAAAGCAAACAACCATGAACACCACGGGAGGTGGCTCTGTGATGGGAAGTTTCCCATACCCAAGAAATGGGATATTGAAAATTGACTACGAGTTTATTCTGATCTTCAAAAAATTGGGCGAAGCTCCGAAGCCAAACCCCGAGCAGAAACGAAAATCTGAACTATCCAAAGAAGAATGGAATAAATACTTTAGTGGTCACTGGAATTTCGGCGGCGCCAGACAGAATGAGCATATTGCCATGTTTCCGGAAGAGCTTCCCTTGCGGCTGATAAAGATGTTTAGCTTTTATGGAGAAACTGTTTGCGATCCCTTTTTAGGCAGCGGGACAACTACCTTGGCAGCTATGCATCTTGATCGCAATTCTGTCGGATACGAAATCAATCAAGATTACATCCCGGTAATTAAAAAGAAATTGTCCTTGTCGCAGATGGATTTGTTCTCCTGCCAAGTAGATTTCTACGAGGATAAATCAATAGAGACTCCTTCAATGTCTCTTTCTGAAATGCCTTATATATTCGTGGATCCCCACAAGGTAAACAAGAAAATGGACGTAAAGAAACTGACTTTTGGGTCAATTATTGACTCAAATCATACGGAACGGACTGAGTATTACAATGTCAAAGAGATTATCAATCCCATCATGCTGCAACTGAATAACGGACTGAAAATTCACTTGCTTGGGATTAAAGAAAATCCATCTCTAAAAGCGAGTGCGGTAGAATTTCTTCGTTTGAAACTGCACGGTCAACAAGTATTTCTCCGCTTTGACAGCACCAAGTATGACTCTAACAACAACTTGCTTTGCTACTTGTACCTAAAGAACAAGACTTTTCTAAACATTCACCTGCTGAAAGAAGGATTGGTAGAATTGGATGATACGTATCAGTTCAAGTATATAAATAAATTCAAAGAGGTTATCAATGAACGAATGGCATAAGGAAAAGGTTGGCGAAAACTACCGATATCACCGCGAAACACAAATAAACTATGGAACCAACCGATGGGGCTTGAACAAATCCTCAAGTATCGGAAAGACATCGGAACTAATCAGGAACTGTGCCCCAAAAGCTTATCAGGAATGGATTGATTACTATTTCCAAGATGCAGTTCAAAATAAACAAAATGGCATCAAGGTAACAAAAGAGTTTTTGGAGGAGCTCGGAAAAACGCTCTATATAAAACTAACCGAAGTTGTTCAAAAGGAACTCGAATTAATCACTCTTGATGAATGCATAGACTATGTATATAACCTTGTGATAAATCGCACTTTTGAAGGCTATCACACTGAGATTCAAACCATTTACGGAATCCTTGAAAAAGAATTATCCTGCGATATAAAACCCGCATTGGATGAATGGGATAGGACTTTTGGAGTGGATTTTTATATCGAAGCATCATCAGGATATCAAGCTGTATTCTCTAAATTGTTGTGCGGTAATTGCATGCACAAAGAGCGCTGTCCCGCAAAATATCGCAAACGGTTGGATGCTTATGTGTATAACATGCCTGACAAAGATGTGGCTAAAAGGATAA
>JAUYAR010000082.1 GCA_030693415.1 Candidatus Cloacimonadaceae bacterium
CTGACTGTAAACACTTTCCTCGCCTATACGATTGTAATTGTATACCCACTTGTTGATCGTATATACTGAGACGCCAATCATATCTGCAAGTTCTTTAGCTGATAACGCTTTGGATTTGGCCAAATACAAGGCCTGCCAACGGTTATGCTCTTGGATGTCCTTACTGGTAAGCATTCTATGCCTTAGCTCTTCAGCAGGCAATGTGTCGTTAACATGGATACGGTTCATCTGTACCTCCAGCTATTGTTGTTCTGGAGATACTATAATCATAATTTGGATTTATGCAAGCGAATTAGTATAAGTCATTGAAGGATAAGCTGATATAAAACAGGGGGGAAAGACCGCGGTTTAGCGGAGATTCACCACTTTATACACGAACTATGACTGCCGGTCGAGACGCGGATGAGATAGATACCGGGTGCGGAACGCTTTCAGCGAGCGTCTTTCCCGTCCCAGGTGAAGAGGTTTTTCCCTGCGGGCAGGTTTGGCGTAACGATGCTTCGCACCCGCTGACCTTTCAGATTATAGACGGAAATCTCGGCAGACCCGCTCTTGGTGAGCAGCAAAGCGATGCTGACGGATTCCCGGAAGGGGTTGGGATAGAGGAGAAGCTATTCCAGGTTAGTGATTTTCAAGGCGGTCAGATTGGTCTCCAAGTCCTCGGTTTCGAGGTATTCGATGCTGATCGTGTCGCCTGCTTTGGCGATTGGCAGGTAGCTGGAAAGATTCGTGGTGGCGATGAATATCTTGCCTGGTTTTTCGGAAATACTGATGTAATAATACGCTCTGGCTTCCTTGATGTCCACCCCGACGCGAGCAATCGTGCCGGTGAAGGTTATCTTTTGTGCGGTACCTTCTGGAATTGTCCCGATGCGGCTGCTGGCAAGCGTCATTTGATAGTTGTCCCGTGCGGCTTTGATGGATTCTCCCACGCCCACGATGCTGAAGTCCTTGACCGAGACGAAGGCAAATTGCTTCACCAAGCCGGCGCTGTCTTTGAGCGTCATGAAATAGGTGGCGATGCCGTTCATGTTCACGAGGATGGGAAAGGTCGCCGAATACTTGAAGTTTTGCACCTTGCCTTGCGCGCTCATTTGTGCCGCGTATTCTGTGGCGCCGCTCATTCGATAGAGATGCGTGCGCTTGGAACGAGTGTCCGTAAGCATAAATCCCACCGTTCCTTCATCGTTTCCGACGCTGGACATGCCGGTGTAGAAATAGCTGCGTTCGTCATTTCCGTAAATGATATTATAGCCTTCGGTTACCATCAGCATGTCGCGCTTGCCGAAGACAGTATTCCAAAAACCACGAACATATTTCCCCCACCAGTCAAGCTGAAGCAGGACAAATTCCGCCGGTTGGACACGATCTATCCAGGCGGGGATCTTTTCGTCCGACCAACCCTCAGCGGTTTTGATCATCGGATAATGGCTGATCTTTCCCGTGCCGGCATGCACCACTGCCAAAGCGACCGCTTCGGAACCGAGCACACCGATTTTGTGGTCATAAACCGTTGCCGTCCAATATGGTTCGCCATCGTCGTCGATCTCGAAAGTATAATCGCCCACGCCTCTGGTGACATATCCGTTCAGATATAGATGGCGGTGCAGATTCTGGTTGAAATAGGAGTTTGCCTGGTATTTGATCAATATGGGCTTGCCATTGATCTCGCGCACAAAGTCGATCTTTTGGGGATTGGTGGCGGAGATCATGATATAACCCGGCGTGCCTTCGGAGATATTGGTCATCCATTTGAAGAAACCGCTGTGCAAAAGCGGGATCACCCAATAGAGCTCACCCTTCACCATCTGGCGGGTGGGCCAACCCAAGGTCACACGGCTTCCGAGGGCAAAATCGTCTCCGAGTTTCTTTTCCGCCAGGGAAGCGGCGAAAGATCGATCCACGACCGGGATCTGATCCAGCTTGATCGGAGAGATAAGCTCGGTGAAATCGGTGGATTTGACCTCGCCGATGAGGTTGCGATAACTCCTTGCCCGAAACACTCCGGAGGAGACAATCGGAGCCAACACAATAAACAACGCCAGAAACAGATAAGCGATCCTGACGATCTTGCCGATGCGTTTCACGGATAAAAACGGCAGCATGCAAAATGCCAGAGCGACCGCCCATCCGACAAAACGGATGGAAATGACCGGCATGAAAAAATAGAGAACAAAAGCGGATAGCAGTACAAACAGGATGATTGCGAAATGGAGCTTCATACGTATAGGCTTGAAGTTGAGCTCAACTTTCGCGGGGTTTGGCGTGGACTGGTTCATCATACCTCCTATGGGGGATGCGATTTTGTTGCCAGCCTGATAGCGTGCCGGTTTTTGGCAAGAAGTTTTTGATGGTGGAAAGGTATGCCGGTAGCGCAGCATGCCACTGCTGCGAAGGTGAAGAGGGTAAAAGATGAAAGGGTGGAATGAGTATGTTAAAACCGGAATGCGGTCGCAACAATACTCATCTACCATCTCAAAGCCGATACCCACCCCTTAAACTCATTTGTCTTATTTCTTACTATTGGTGTTCGCCTCCCAACTCGTCATTGGCGCAGCTCACCTTTCCACTCTTCCACCTTTCCACCAAAGCTACGCTCCACCCTCCCAGATCTATCAGTCGATGATATGACCCTTGCCCACACCGCGGACTTTGCAGCCAAGCTTCTTGTATGTGGCGATGGTCTCGTCCGAGAGGAAATTGGAGCAATCCACAATGAGGGGTTTGGTGCCGCAGAGAGCCACAAGTTCAGCAGGACAGAGATGCTTGTATTGATCGTGTCCAACGGCGAAGATGACGACGTCTGCTTTCGGAAGAACCTCCGCCAGATCGCTTTCCACCTTGGATTCCTCAAGCTCTGGCCATGCTTCCACATAGGGATCATGGGTGAGAACGATGGCAAAGTCCTTTCTGAGAAACTCCACCAAGGTCTTGGAGGGAGAGTGGCGAGTATCGCCCACGTTTTCCAGATAGGAAACGCCGAGGATGGCGATTCTGAGGTTTCGCAGGGTCTCAAATTCCTTTTTCACGATTTGGATGGTATGCAGGGGCATGGTGTCGTTGATATTAACCGAACGGATGGCGACGTCCAGAGTATCGTCGATCTCAAAGAGGGTCTTCATCGCCCAATTTGCCAGCACGGGATCTTTGGTGAGACAATATCCGCCGACTCCGAGGCTGGGGCGCAAAAGGTTGTCGTGTGTGCCTTGGCGTTTGCGGATGGCATCGCGAACCTTGAAGATGTCCACACCGATGTTTTCGGCAAAGCGTGCCCACTCAAGCGTGAGAGCGATGTTTGCGGCACGGTAGGAATTTTCCATCGTCTTGGCAAGCTCGGAAGCGTTTGTGCTGTCAAGCTGGGTGAGAGGAAAGTTTTCCACGTCAAGGACATTGGAGAGAAACTCGCGACAAAGCTCGATGCTCTGGGTGTTCACTCCGGAAAAGACGCGCCAGAAATCTCGGATTGAAGCCACATACTTGGCGCCCGGCATCACTCTTTCATAGGAGTGGGCGACGAGGGGAGGATTCTTCGCGATATCGATGCCGCGTTTGACGAATTCTTCCTCGAGGATGGGCTTGACGACCTTTTCGCAGGTTCCGGGAGGGACAGTGGTTTCCACAAGCACCATGCAATGGGGTTGGATGTTTTGCCCCAAAGTGCGGATGCCTTCGCGGAAAGCGGTGATATCGCAATAGCCTTTTTCAGCTTCACCGAAGGCGGGCTTGGTGGCATCGAGCTGGATGTCCACGACCACGATGTCCACGAGGCTATAAACATAGTCCTCGCTGGTGGCGCGAAAGTTTTTCTTTTCCACCACGGTGCGGTGAAAGATCTGGGGAACTTCCGGATCGGAAGAACTCACCGGCGGAATGCCGGAATTGATGACGGGAACTTTCCAGAAAGAGCGCTTTGAGGCTCTTTGGTGTCCGTGAACATAATAAATGGGATTGCCGTCCCTGTCGGTGGCGTCGGCAACGACGGATGCCATCACGCAGCCTACGAAACCGAGACCCTGCACTGCCACGATCTGGCGTCTCAGCTTGCGCTGTTCCACCGTAATTTGTTTCAAAACCTCACATTCTCTTGCGCTTTCTTCCTCCGTGGGCATCCTGTATTCTCTTCCATCGGGAGCGATCGAAACTTTTAGCATAAACCAGTTTCTCCTTATATGTTTTTGTAATTTGCCTTCAAAAATAGCAGAGGGGAGATATGTCAAGAATATTCTGCTTCCCTTAGTGAAAATCCGTATAGAGTAACTGGCTCACCGCTTGGAAATAGAGGTCTCCGGTATAGATGAAACATTGGTTGAGCAGAATCTGATGCAAAGCGTGGTAAAGGGGGTCTGGAAACCGGAACTTGAGGCAGTAATAGCTTTTGCCGGCGGGATTGCGATAAAGCAGGATATTGTCCCGCACGGTGGTCATTTGTTTGCTGAAGAAACGCGCTGCTTTCTTGTTGCCAAAGACCCACCAATAGTCATAGAGTCCGAAGGAACCGATGATCGAACCGTTCAGCACAAATCTTTGCGTGGGATGGGGATATTCGTCCACCCAATAATAGCCATCCGCCACGCCCAGTGTATCGCCTTTGGAAATATAGACGCAGGGAATGGGGCTGTCCAGATCCCTGAGCGTGGCTAAGGTGGAATCCGCCAGTTCGCGGTAGCGGGTTTCTCCCGTGAGATAATACATCCGGGAAAACAATGAGAGCAGGATTCCCTGCGCCATGCCGGAATACCAGGGAGCGATGTAGGTAATATTTGTCATCCCGGCTGGGTAGTCGAACTCATAAGGAAAAAGAATCTTGTCTTCAAGCCTTGTGGCGCGCTGGCTGAGAGCCTCGATCGATGCCCGCACATAGTTCAGATAGCGTTGGTCGTTGGTGTTGTTAAAGTCGCTCAAAGCTTGTTGACAACGTTGTCCGATCATCACCGGATGATAGTAATCTTGTCCTTGAAAGGCAAAGAGTGAGACCCCGTTTTCATCGACCGGAGCCCAATGCATGTTATTGTAAAGCGCTGTCCGGTTTTGGTATAACTGCCGGTATTCCATCCGAACCAGTGAGTAATTGTGATCAATGATGGTCGATTCGATGGTTGGCGCTGTATTGCGGTTGCATGCAACCAGCATCATTGAAACGACGATCATCAGCGCGATGGTCAACTTTAGCATATACTGCTCCTTTGTCTATTATGATTAATATATGGGATTTATTACGTCCGTGCCTTCTTGCAGGAATATGGATAACTGTCAAGATATTTGACAGCGGTCATGTAAGCTCGGTGGAAAGGAATATGGAATTACCGACGTCCCCGTCGGTTCTTGCCCGCAGGATCGGTTACAGATTTGTGGGTTGACTACAGATTTGTGGATGGTTTACGTAATTTGCAGATGTGTCAAGCTCATCGCTATTTTCGCATAGGGATAGAGCTTCGTGTCGCCGACGGGGACGTCGGCGTTCCATGATATGGAATTACCGACGTCCCCGTCGGTTCTTGCCCGCAGGATCGGTTACAGATTTGTGGGTTGACTACAGATTT